>NZ_JBYOLA010000004.1:0-215790 GCF_057799055.1 Stenotrophomonas sp. 14P6.2.3 | reverse complement strand
ACAGGGACGTACTTGCAGCGTCCCCCGCAACCGGACCCACCCCGACATCCCACGGAAAGCCGCTGTGCTGTTGCTGTTGCTGTTGCCGTTGCTGCTGCCCTGGCTTCGGCCTCTGCGGGTGCCGGGCGCAGCCCGGCCGGCCCACCCCCTTTGCGCATGTAACCGCTTACAGCAATTTTCCCCGAAGGGTCATTTGCACGACACGTCGCTGCCATATTGCGCAGCAACATGCGTCGGCGCCGTTGCCGTGCTAAAAATCGCCCCGCCCATCGCTTAGATCGATCCAAGACGACAGCGCGATGGCCCGGAGTTGGGGAGCAAGACAGGACGTGCCGCGCTATCTGCCAGGCGCTCGCTGCATCTGCAGGGCGAAGGCAAGATCGGCATCACGAATTAGATCGATTCAAGTTTCCGCGTCAGTCAGTCACCGGATCAATCCAGGAGAGAGGGAGAGATGGCAATGAAGCATTCAACACGTACGCAGGGCCACGACGCGTTGTCGCTGGCCATCGCGCTGGCCCTGGCCGCCGCCGTCGCCCCGCTTGGCGCTTCCGCGCAGCAGGGGGCAACGACCGGCGCGCAGGACGCCACCACCCTGGACAGCGTCCAGGTCACCGGCTATCGCTACGCAATCGAAAAGAGCCTGCAGCAGAAGCGCGACGCCAACGCCGTGGTCGAAGTGATCACCGCCGAGGACGTTGGCAAGTTCCCCGACAAGAACGTGGCCGACGCGCTGCAGCGCGTGCCCGGCGTGGTCATCACCCGCAGCGGTGGCGAAGGCAAGTCGGTCAGCGTGCGCGGCCTCGCGCCCGACCTGACCCTGACCCAGTTGAACGGCAACTTCGTCGCTTCGTCGGAAACCAACAACGAAGCCACCCGCTCGTTCAACTACACCCTGCTGCCGTCGAACATGCTGTCCAGCGCCGAGCTGTTCAAGTCGCCGGAAGCGCGCATCGACGAAGGCGGCATCGGCGGCACGGTCATCCTGCACACCCGCCGCCCGCTGGAGATGGAAGCCAATTCCGGCTACGTGAACCTGGAAGGCACCTCGTCCGACACCAGCCACGACGTCGACCCGCAGGTGTCGGCGCTGTATTCCTGGCACAGCAAGGACGAGCGCTTCGGCGTGCTGGTCGGCGTGACCCAGCAGAATCGCACCAGCCGCACCATGGAAGCCAGCACCGAGGACTATCAGTGGTACGGCAACGGCACCACCGCCCGTGATGCCAACGGCAACCTGCTGGAACAGGACGGCATCCATTACTGGTGGGGCAAGTCCGGCTTCAACAACCAGACCGGCAAGAACTACAGCGAGTTCTTCATGCCGACCTCGGTGAACTTCGCGGTGAAGGAAGAGAAGCGCGAGCGCACGGGCGGCCAGCTGACCTTCCAGTTCAAGCCGATCGACAACCTGACCCTGACCGCCAACTACTTCCGCTTCGAGCTGCAGGGTGACTACACCCAGAACATGCTGAAGGTGCCGGAGTGGAGCATGGCGCGCTTCAACGGCGACGGGAACTGGGCTGGCGGACGACTGCTCAATGGGCTGGACTTCGACCCCAGTGGCAGCATCGTGACCGGCGCACAGTTCGAAAAGCTGCCGGGCAAGACATATATCTGCAGCGAAGAGCAGGCGAAGGCGGCCGGCCTGGCACCGGGCGGCTGGGGCCCGGATGACTGCACCATGCCTACCCCGCAGCTGACCGGTGGCTACAGCAAGGAAAAAGCGCTCTCGCAGACCGCCGACCTGACCATCGATTGGGACATCAGCCCGCTGTGGAAGGCGTCGTTCACCGGCGGCCGCACCTGGTCTGAAGGCGGCCCGTCGATGAACTTCCGGATGTCGGCCAAGCCGCGCCGAAAGGTCGGAAAAGATTGGCAGTCTGTCAATTACACCGCCTGGGACCTGACCGGTACGCCATCGGCACAGTTCTCACCGGATCTGCAGCAGCAGTTGATGGCCGGCATCGCCGAAGTGGACACCGGCTCCACCGACTCGTCGTGGATGCAGACCGAGGTCGAGCAGAACTACTTCCAGGCCGATTTCACCAAACTGTTCGAAGCCGGTTGGCTGGATTCGATCCAGTTCGGCACCAAGTACCGGGACGGCAAGGTGCACCGCAATACCGGCAATACCTACTGGGTGTGCCAGGGCCTGGACCCGGCGGACTACAAGAACAACCGCTACCAGGCCGGTTGCGATTCAACTGCCGGCGATGCCCAGCCCGGCTTCTTCCTGTCCAACCCGATCAGCAACATTGCCGGCGGCTTCAACGCCAACGTGTTCCCGGGCATCAACTACCCGGCCTACATCGATTACCTGAACAAGACCTACGGCGGCTCGCATAACCGCACCGAGGAAGACTTCGTCTACGACGTCAACGAGAAGATCTACTCGGGCTACTTCCAGGCCAACTTCCGTACCGAGCGCGTACGCGGCAACGTCGGCGTGCGCGTGGTGCGCACCAGGCAGTTTGCCCAGTCCAGCGATTCGGTCGAACGCTTCAACGACTACTTCGTGGACAACGCCAGCGGCGCGCCGATGAGCTGCGATGACCCGGCCGCCGATCCCACCCTGCGCTGCCAGGGCGGCTTCGTGCGCGTGCCTGACACCCAGGCCAGCGACAAGGTCTTCACCTTGGCCTCGTTGGACAAGACCTACACCGACTTCCTGCCCAGCTTCAACATCGCCTGGGATATCACCGACAACCTGGTGCTGCGTGGCGCGGCTTCGAAAGTGATCGCCCGCCCGGGCTATACCAGCATTGCCTATCCCGGCGGCCTCACCTACATCAGCGAGGAATACAGCAACGACCGCCGCGTCGCTGGCGGCACCGACACTCCCGGCTGGTATGGGTCGGGCAGCAACAAGGCACTGGAACCGTTCAAGGCCGTTCAGTTCGACATCGGCCTGGAGTGGTACTTCAAGCCGGGTTCCGCAGCCGGTGTCGCGCTGTTCCGCAAGAACGTGGACAACTTCACCGTGCCGGTGGTGCGCGATCAGCAGATGACCGTCGGCGGCCAGACGGTCACCGTGCAGAAGTACCGCACCGAGGCCAACGGCCGTGATGGCGTCTCGCAGGGCGTGGAACTGTACGGCCAGTACACCTTCGACATGGGCTTTGGTGTGCAGGCCAACTACACCTACAACGACACCAACCTGGCCTCGATCGTGCTTGATGGCGAAGAGATCGGTTCGTCGCCGCTGGTCGGCAGCGCCAAGAACCAGGCCAACGTGACCGTGTTCTACGAGAACGACAAGATCCTGGCCCGCGCCTCGTACAACCGTCGCGGTGAAGTGGTTGGCGGGCTGCAGAATGGCATGACCGCCTACACCAAGCCGTACAGCCAGCTCGACCTGAACGTTGCCTACAACCTCACGCAGGACTGGACGGTCACCGCGGCAGTGCTGAACGCCACCAAGTCGGAACTGCGCAGCTACATCGGCAATGACAGCCAGGCCCGTCTGCTGTCCAACCTGTATGCCGGCCGCCAGTTGTACTTCGGCGTGAACTGGAAGTTCTAAGGCCTCACCCCCGCCTGTGGGCGGGGACGATCCTCCACGGCAGCCGCGCTGGTACAGGTGGCTGCCGTTTTTTGTGGTGCCTTCGCTCCGGGGAACGCTTGACCCTGCCATCGTTGCAAGGTGCACACTGCCTCCACCCCCAAGTGAATCGAAGGAGCTACAGATGGAATTCCATGTGGAAGGCATGACCTGCGGTGGCTGCGCGCGCAGCGTGACCAAGGCGATCGAACTGGTCGACCCGGCAGCGACCGTGTCGGCCGACCCGGCAAGCCGCCGCGTGCAGGTACAGACGTCGGCCAGCCAGGCACAGATCGTCGCGGCACTGACCGAAGCGGGTTTCCCGCCGCGTACGGCCTGAACACCCTGCCAGTTGCATGAACGATGCCCGCCCCGTGCAATTGCCGGGGCGGGCATTTTCTTTTCCATCTGTCTTCGTCAGGTCCTGCGCGCGCGCCTGCGTACCGCGCCTGCCGGCGCTGCAATCGGAACAGCGCCCTCCTCGCCTTCGCCCAGCCGCTGCAGGATCGGGCACTCGGGGCGATCATCGCCGGCGCAACAGCTGATCAACGATTTCAGCGTATCGGCCATCTGCCGCATGTTCTCGATGCGTTGTTCCAGGTCATCGATGTGCTGCTCGGCCAGGCGTTTGACGTCGGCGCTGTGGCGCGACGTGTCGTTCCACAGGCCCAGCAGGTCGGTGATCTCGGCCACCGAAAAGCCGAGATCACGCGCGCGACGGATGAAACGCAGCCGATGCACGTCGGCCTGCGAATAGGCGCGATAGCCCGCGCCGGTGCGGTCAGCCGGCGGAATCATGCCGATCTGCTCGTAGTAGCGGATCATCTTGGCCGACACGCTGGATGCCTTCGATGCTTCACCGATGTTCATGCAATCGCTCCTTCAGTGGGCCGCATGGGACGCGTCCGCCATCGGCGCCTGGAAGCGCCGCAGGCGCAGCGCATTGCCGAGCACGAACACGCTGGACAGGGCCATGGCACCGGCGGCGAACACCGGTGACAGCAACACGCCCCATACCGGATACAGCGCACCGGCCGCGACCGGAATCAATGCGGTGTTGTAGGCGAAGGCCCAGAACAGGTTCTGGCGGATGTTGCCGATGGTCGCCTTCGACAGCGCAATGGCGTTGGGCACGCCCTGCAGGTTGCCCGACATCAGCACCACGTCGGCCGACTCCACCGCGACGTCGGTGCCGGTGCCGATCGCCAGGCCGACATCAGCCTCGGCCAGCGCCGGCGCATCATTGATGCCATCACCGACGAACGCGATCTGACCGTAAGCCGCCTTCAACCGGCGCACTGCCTCCACCTTGCCTTCCGGCAGCACTTCGGCCACCACTTCATCGATGCCGAGCTGGCGGGCGATGGCCTGCGCGGTAGCGGCGTTGTCACCGGTGATCATCGCCACCTTCAGGCCAAGCTGGTGCAGGGCGGCAATGGCGGCCGGCGTACTCGGCTTGATCGGATCGGAGACGGCGATGATCGCCGCCAGGCGGCCATCGATGGCGGCATACAGCGGCGACTTTCCTTCGTTGCCCAGGCGATCGGCCAGCGCGGCGAAACTGCCGATGTCCACGCCCAGCGAACGCATGAAACGATCGGCGCCCACTTCCACGCGTGCGCCGTCGACGGTGGCACGCACGCCCATGCCGGTCACCGACTCGAAATCAAGCATCGCCGGCAGCGCGATGCCCTCCTCCGTCGCCGCCTCGACAATGGCGCGGGCGATCGGATGCTCCGAGCGCGATTCCACCGCTGCCACCCGGGCCAGTACCTGCGCGCGATCGAAGCCGTCGGCGATCTCCAGGTCGGTCAGCAACGGGCGGCCTTCGGTCAAGGTGCCGGTCTTGTCCACCGCCACCACCTTGGCGTCCTTCAACAACTGCAGCGCCTCGCCCTTGCGAAACAGCACGCCCATCTCGGCGCCGCGGCCGGTGCCGACCATGATCGAGGTCGGCGTCGCCAGCCCCATGGCGCACGGGCAGGCAATGATCAGCACGGCCACGGCATTGACCAGCGCGAAGGTCAGCGCCGGCGACGGCCCGAAGATCAGCCACACCAGGAAGGTAGCGAGGGCCGCCAGCATCACCGCCGGCACGAACCACAGCGTCACCTTGTCGACCACGGCCTGGATCGGCAGCTTGGAGCCCTGCGCCTGCTCAACCAGACGGATGATCTGCGCCAGCATGGTCTGCCCACCCACCGCCGTCGCACGCAGGGTCAGTGCACCCTTCTGGTTGACGGTGCCGCCGACCACGCCGCTGCCTGCCGACTTCTCCACCGGGATCGGCTCGCCGGTGATCATCGACTCGTCGACGAAACTGCGACCTTCAGTCACCTCACCGTCCACCGGCACGCGCTCGCCCGGGCGCACTTCCAGCAGGTCGCCCAGCAGCACCTCGTTGATCGGGATATCGACGATGCGCCCTTCGCGGCTGACGTGCGCCACCTTGGCCTGCAGGTTGACCAGGCGCTTGATCGCCTCTGACGTGCGGCCTTTCGCGCGCACCTCCAGGAACCGCCCGAGCAGGATCAACGCGACGATCACCGCCGCTGCTTCGTAGTAGACATTCACCGTGCCCGCCGGCAACAGGTGCGGGATGAAGGTGGCCACGACCGAATAGCCGAACGCCGCAGCGGTACCCACCGCCACCAGCGAGTTCATGTCAGGCGCCAAGCGCAGCAGCGCCGGGAAGCCCTTCTGGTAGAAGCGCCGGCCGGGAATGGCCAGGACCAGCGTGGTCAGCACGAACTGCAGGTACCAGCTGGCCTGGAGGCCGATCGTGGACATCACCCAGTGATGCATGCCGGGAATCAGGTGCGAACCCATTTCCAGCACGAACACCGGTGCTGCCAGCACGCTGGCCAGGATCAGGTCGCGTTTCAGCGCCACCCGCTCGGCATCCTTCTTTTCCGCCGCTTCCTCATCGACCTGGGTGCCGCCATCGATCGCGTGCGCCGCGTAGCCGACCTTGTCGATCGCCGCTACCAATGCGTCGATGCCGGCGACGCCGCGCACGGTCGCACGTTCGGTGGCCAGGTTGACGCTGGCCTGGCTGACGCCCGGCACCGCCAACAGCGCGCGCTCCACGCGCCCGACGCAGGACGCGCAGGTCATGCCTTCCACGGCCAGTTCGGTGGTCGCAGCCGGTACCTCATAACCCACTCTTTCCACCGCCTGGATCAGCGCGTCGCGGTCGATCGGACCAGAGGAGCGGATGTCCGCACGCTCGGTGGCCAGGTTGACTGAGACGCTGGCGACCCCCTCGACCTTGGCCAGGGCCGCCTCAACCCGGCCAACACAGCTGGCGCAGGTCATGCCTTCGATCGGCAGGCTGAGGGTGGAAGTCGTCCCGGGGACGGCGGTAACGCTGGAGGTGCTCATGGCCTGGTTTCCCTGGTTCCATCTGGAGAGGTGACCAGCCTAGACCTTGCCATCGTGGGAAGGTCAAATCCACCCACTCCCGCCGATGGCCCATCCACGCATGGCGTGGATCTACTGCAAAGCCGCAGCAGAGCCACGCCATGCGTGGCTGCACGTCATCCCGCGCGCGCCCAGTAGAGCCACGCCATGCGTGGCTACCCCGTCACCCCGTGGCTGGCGCCGGGTCATGCCCGGCGCCGCCGCCCCTCAGAAGGTGAACACATACTCCAGCGCGAACTCACGACCCACCGCACCCAGCAGGCGGGTCGGAGCGAAATCGTAGTCGACCTTGTACGGGTCCTTGTGGTTCCAGCTGGTCGCGTTGAAAGCGTTGTTCACGTACAGATTGACCTTCATGAACTCGGTCACCTGGTAGCCAACGTTGAAGTTCCAGGTGATGAACGGCCCGACCCGGCCGTAGTAGCGCGCCGTCTGCTGCCCGGCGTTCGGGTTCGTATTGACCGATCCATCCGGACGCGTGGCAGGCTCCAGGCAGTTCAGCGACGGACTGTCGCTGGGCACGTAGCCATCGGCGAACGGCAGGCAGCCGCCGGGGTTGTCCAGGCGGTCGGTGCCCCAGTGGTAGCGCACGCCCGGCACCGAGCCGATGCGGTCGGCATACACGTTCGCGTTCCAGTTGCCGCCCTGCCAGGCCAGGCTCGCGCGCAGCTTGCTGCGCAGGTCACGGTCGCGGCGCTCGGGGTTCGGGTCGTTGGCGTAGCGCTGCTCCTTCGTCGAGATCTGGTTGGTGTAGTTCACCCCCAGCTGGAAGCTGCCCCATGCGGCCGTCTCCAGTCGGTAGCGCGCGCTCAGGTCGATGCCACGCACCTCGCGGCTGGCCAGGTTGAACGGCCCGCGCTCGATCGACACCAACCGCCCGCTGCTGTCACGATTCACCCGGGCGAGGATGCCGGCGCAGTACTCGCCACCCGCCGGGTTCGCCCACGGCGTACCGTCCATGTTCTTGCCGGTCAGGCAGCCCGCTTCGCTGGCCAGTACTTCGTCCGCACCGACGTCGACGATCATGTCTTCCAGCTTGATCGCCCAGTAATCCGCGCTCATCGACAGGTTCGGCAGTACGTCCCAGACGAAGCCGACCGTCCACGAATTGCCGGTCTCCGAGCGCAGCAGTGGCGTGCCCCGACGGTTCACGTCGAACGCATACCAGACATCGGTATTGCCCACGCCGCAGTTGTTGACCAGATACGCGCCGCTCTCGATGCAGCGCAGGCGGTCGTAGGTCAGCACCTCGGAACTGCTGGCCTGGCCCAGCAGGTAGTGCATGTCCGGCGCGTGGAAGCTGGTCGCGTAGGAGCCGCGTACCAGCAGCGACTCGAACGGTCGCCATTCCAGACCGGCATTCCAGGTGGTTTCCTTCTGGCTGCCGACATCCAGCGCCTCGCCGCCGCCGTCGGCCTTGTAGCTTCCATAACGGTCGTAGCGTGCCGCAGCGGTGGCGATCAGGCTGTCGGCCAAGGGAATCTTGAACTCGACACCGGCCGAATAGCGGGTGCGCTCACCACCGCCACGATCAACGTTCTGCAGGTCGAAATCGATGCCGGCACGCGGATCCGGGCTGAGGTGATAGCCCTGCTTCGCCACTTCGGCCACCGCCGCGAACGAAATCGGACCGGCCCAGCCCTGCAACAGTTCACCAGTGATGTCGGCCGAGGCCTGGTTGACGTAGGAGGACGCGCGGTTCTTGGCGACCGTGCCCATCTGCCAGTACTGGTCCGGGGTGATCGGGTTCCACCAGCGCGCTTCGTTCAATGCGTAGATGGCCTCTCCGTCGCCGGTGGTGCCCAGCCGTGGGCCGAGGAAGAAGTCGTACGACTTCTGTTCGTCCACCACGTTCTGCCGCTCTTCAACGCGGTAGTAGGAACGGCCAACCGTGGCGCTCCAGTCGAAGCGATCGGCCAGGCGTCCGCGCAGGCCTGCGCTGATATCCCACGACAACTCGCGGTTGGTATTGCGCAGCGTGTCCAGGCCACCGACTTCGTTCGGCGTGAACTGGCGCACGCCGAGCACCGGGCGATTGCGGTTGGCATCCCAGTAATAGCCGTTGGCATCGTCGATCAACGAAACGCTGGGGGGATTGGTGCCCCAGATCGCCTCGGACCGGTACACCGCCAGGTTGCTCCAGGCCTGCAGGCCATCACCGAAATCGAAGGTGCCATAGAGATTGCCCGACACGTTCTCCGAGCCGCCAGTCAGCAGCCAGTTGGCGTAGTCGGCGCTCATGCCGCACAGGCGGCCGGTGTTGCTCACTGTATTGGCGTTGTAGTTGTAGACCAGCCGATCGGCGGTGTAGTACTCGCCAGCGAATTTCTCGCAGGTACCGTCCGGCGGTGCCAGGCGCTGGCCGTTGCTCGGGTCGATCAGCGCCAGGCCTGCGGTGGGACGGAAACCGACCTTGCGCTGTTCCATGTTCCAGGACGGGTACAGCGCATCGTCAGCGTCGTCCATCTGCGGCCGGTCGCGGCCGAACAGCGGATCGCGCTTGGTGTACTGCAGTGCATAGGTCACGCTCCAGTTGTCGCCGGTCTTGCCGCCCGCCCAGGACAGATCCCAGGTATCGCGGCCGCCTTCGGTCGAGGTACCACCGCGCACGCGCACTTCGTCGCCGTCGTAGTTGGTCTTCAGGATGACGTTGACCACGCCGGCGATGGCGTCCGAACCATAGATCGCCGACGCGCCGCCGGTCAGCACTTCGATGCGCTCCACGGCAGCGGCAGGAATGTTGCTGTAGTTGGAGAAATTGGTCTCGCCGCCATAGGGCAGCGGGTAGTCGGCCACGCGGCGGCCGTTGACCAGCAGCAGGCTGCGGTTGGGGCCCATGCCGCGCAGGTTCAGGCCGCTCGCGTTGGGTGTGTGCGAGCCCCACTGCGACGCCGCTTCGACGGTGCCGGTCGCTTCGGTCAGCGTCTTCAGCGCGTCGTAGACGGTGACGAAGCCTTCCTTCTGGATCTGTGCAGCGGTGATCACGTTGACCGGGGCCGGGCCCTCGACGCCGGCACGCTTGATGCGCGAACCGGTAACGGTGACGGCATCGAGGTCCTTGGTGGACGACGTGGCCGCTTCCTGTGCGCCAGCGGCAAAGGGCAGCAAGGCAAGGACGAGGGCCTGGGACAGCAGATGACGACGGTTGCGGACGGACTGAGCCATGGGTGGTTGCTCTTGGATGGTGGGCGCGCGGTCGGATGGCGATCCCGGGCGTTGAATCGATCCTTCTCGATTCGATCACCCTCCCCTGTGGATCGATCCAAACTAAAGCACAGCTGAACCACGCCCGGCATGCGGCGACGCAGCAACGCGCTGCGACACGTCGCTTTCAGTTCCCGGACTCTAAGAAAATCATATATTTGCGAAACATCGCTGAAAGAACTACGCACGAAGCGATGACACGATTGCGACAAACACGCGCGGAACGGTTTTGTCCGTCTTCAACGACTTCAAAGGTCCGGTGGATCTGGAACAAACCAGCCATCGCGGAGGACGTAGTGGCTTGATGCGTTGCCTCCGGGTCCGATACCCCACCATTCGATGGTGAACCCGTCGTCCTGCCAGGTCACGGAAGAAAGATCGGATTCACTGCCGGGGCTTCCCGAGTTCTGACTGGCGAGGGAGACGGTCTCCAGGCAGCTGCTGATCACTATATTGCCGCGTTCGATGGGCTTCGGCCGGGTCAATTCGTAGACGAACAGATGTATCTCGCGCCCCGCGCCACAGCGGCCCGTCGGATTGGAGGTGTTTGAATCGAACACCTGATACAGCGCCCGAAAGCGCTTGTTTCCAAGCATATGTACGCGAGTGTCGACGAACGCGCCTGTAGCAGCGGGTGCCAGCGTCACCCCGCTCAGCATAGCGCGGATGCTGTTTTCCTCCGGACCGGCCGCCTTCCAGATCAACACTGGTGACTGTCCTTCATCCGCAGCTATTGCGGCGGTTGGCAGCAGACAGAGAAGTAGCAAGAGCAGTCGAGGCATGCGGAAGGAGGATCGTTGCCACAGGGAGTTGGACCCCACTGTCGACAATCCTGACTTGCTCGTCCATTCGGAAACACGGATGCCCCTGCTCTCCGCTGTTTGGCGGACGGACTGTCCATCCGCGCATGTCAGAAGCGTCACTTTTCGGCAACGGGTTCGCGTTCGGCAATGGGGTCGGAGCCCTTCTGCGAAGGGATCCAACCCCGGCAGCTCTCAGGCGTCCAGCGCCTTCCGCAGTGCGGTCACTGTCGCCGTGTCGGTCTGGCTCCAGTCCGGGTCCAGCCCGCGCAGGGCCGGGTTCTGGAACTGCATGGCCGAGCACCGCTGCCCCTTGGCCGAGGCATGCAGTTCGACGCAGCCGGTCCGCCACGCCACGGCGGCGATGTTGCCGGGGCCAAGCCCGGCACCAGCCATGACGCTGATCCGGCCGGCCGCCTGTGCGACCAGCGCGGCCAGTACCTCGGCACCGGTTTCGGCGCTGGCCTGACCGCCGGAGGTCAGTACCCGCTGGCAGCCCAGCCCGATCACCTGTTCCAGCGCCGCCGGCAGATCGCGCGCGGCATCGAACGCACGGTGGAAGGTCACCTGCAGCGGGCCGGCCGCCCGCACCAGTTCCCGGCACAGCGGCAGGTCGATGTCGCCCTGCGCATCCAGCGCACCGATCACCACGCCATCGCAGCCCAGCGCGCGGCACTGGGCGATATCACGCAGCATCAGTTCGGTTTCCAGCGCGTCGTAGTGGAAATCACCCGGGCGTGGTCGCACCAGCACGAACAACGGAATCTGCAGCCGCTCGCGGGCGATGGCGATGCCGGCAAACGACGGCGTAGTGCCGCCCTCAGCGAGATTGTCGAACAGTTCGATGCGGTCTGCGCCACCGGCCTGCGCGGCCAACGCCGAGGCCACCGAGTTGCTGGCGATCTCCAGCGTCAGGCGCACGCTCACGCCTGCGTGCTCGCATAGATCGACGGCGAGTCGCGCAGGTCATCCTGGCGCTGCGCATCGCACACCGCATAGACGAAGCCACGATGCAGCGCATAGGCACCGACCTCGCCCTGCTTGTTCATCGCCAGGAAGCAGACCTGCAGCGTGCGGCTCGCTTCGGGGCGCTTGCGCACCACGCGGTCGATCGCCTCGCGGCACGCCTGTGCCGGTGAACGCCCCTGGCGCATCAGCTCGACCACCAGGAACGAGGCCGCGTTGCGGATCATCTCTTCGCCCACACCCGAGGCGGTGGCGGCGCCCACTTCGTTGTCCACGTACAGGCCAGCGCCGATGATCGGACTGTCGCCCACCCGGCCGTGCAGTTTCCAGGCCATGCCGCTGGTGGTGCAGGCACCGGCCAGATTGCCCTTGGCATCCAGCGCCAGCATGCCGATGGTGTCGTGGTTGTCGGTGTTGCCGGGTAGACCGCGGCGCTCGGCATTGATCTGCGGCGCGTACTTCTCGGTCTTCAACCATTCGCGCCACGCCGCTTCGGCCTTCGGGGTCAGCAGGTGCTGCCGCTCGAAGCCCTGCTGCACGGCGAACTGCTGGGCGCCCTCGCCCACCAGCAGCACGTGCGGGCTGTTCTCCATCACTTTGCGGGCCACCGAGACCGGATGCAGGATGTCGACCAGCGCAGCGACCGCGCCACAGCGGCCATCGCCGTCCATGATGCTGGCGTCCAGGCTCAGCACGCCGTCGCGGTCCGGGTTGCCGCAATGGCCGACGGTGGGGTTGCACAGCTCGCTTTCGGCCCAGCGTGCACCGGCTTCCACCGCATCCAGCGCACTGCCGCCCTGCGCCAGCACTTTCCACGCGGTCTGGTTGGCCGGCACGCCGAAGTCCCAGGTCGATACCACCTTGGCTCCGCCCTGCGTACGCGCCTTCACCACCGGCAACGCTGCCACACCTGCGGCCAGTGCACCGGCCTGCAGGAACTGCCTGCGATCCACCATCTTCGCCTCCGTCTGCATGCTGCGCCCGCCGGCCCGATGCCGGCAGCGCCGATCAATCGTGCGCGGGCGTCCGCGCTGCGTGCCAGGCCGCTGCACCGAGCACGCCCAGCTGGCCATGTTCGACCCGCCACACCGGCACCTGGCGCAGCACGTCGGTCAGCACGCCCTTGTTGAGGAAGCGCTCACGGAAACGGCCGTCGGCCAGGAAGTCCTGCACATGGGTGGAAATGCCGCCGGCCAGGTACACCGAGCGCGCGCCGACGGCGATCGCTGCGTCACCGGCCAGGCTGCCCAGCCAGGCACAGAACACCTGCAGGGTCTCCACCGCCAGCGCATCGTCGCCTTGCCGCGCAGCCGCGATCAGCGCTTCGGTGCTGGTCCATTGCGGCGCCACGCCGCGCAGTTCGCACAGGCAGGGATACAGGTTCATCAGGCCGCTGCCGGACAGCACGCGCTCGTTGTCCACGTGCGGCCAGCGCTGCAGCAGCTGGCCCAGCACATGCAGTTCCAGAGCGTTGCCGGCCCCCAACGCAGCGTGGCCGATCTCGCTGGCCAGCACCGGGCGCTCGCCATCGGCGAAGCGCAATGCCGCCCCCAGGCCGGTGCCCGGCCCCAGCACCAGCGCCGGGAACGTCTTGGCCGGATCGGCATCGCCGTTCAACGGCACCAGCGTGTCGGCCTGCAGATAGGGAATGGCC
The DNA here is from genome assembly GCF_057799055.1 of Stenotrophomonas sp. 14P6.2.3. Classification (NCBI taxonomy): domain Bacteria; kingdom Pseudomonadati; phylum Pseudomonadota; class Gammaproteobacteria; order Lysobacterales; family Lysobacteraceae; genus Stenotrophomonas; species Stenotrophomonas sp. 14P6.2.3. The sequence goes on along the minus strand of NZ_JBYOLA010000004.1, from coordinate 202,199 downwards.
AGCGCCACCGCTTCGAAATCATTGATCAGCTGCAGGTCGGGCAGGCCCGACTCGCGGCGCGTTGCCGACAGCGATACCGTCCACGGCAGATTGGCGTTGATCAGGGTGTCGCCGTCGAGCAGGCCGGCGATGGCGACCACCGCGCTGGCCATCGGCTGGCCGAGGCTGGCGGTGAAATCGGCGAGGATCGCCGCCAGGCTGGGGTGGTCGGCACAGGCGTAGGTGCGGTAGCTGCCCAGCCGCGGCGCCTGCCCCGGCACGGTCTCGGCCAGCGCCAGACGGGCGAAGGTACCGCCGACATCGGCGACCACCAGGCTGCGTGGAACGCCGCTGCGGGCGGGTTCGGATGGAACCGGGGACACTGCTGCAACGTTCACGCTGGCCTGCTTGGATCGATTGAATCGTCCCGATTCTCAGGCATCCGCCGGCCTTTGCCTAGCGCGGCGACAGCGGCACCCGGGGTCACATGCCTTCCTGCTCGGCCACCTGCACGCCATCCACCAGCACCCGCAGGCGCTGCGGACGGAACCCGGCGAACAGCAGCGGCCGGGTCCGCTCCACCAGCACTTCATGGCCGGCGATATGGCGCTGCCACGACTGTACCAGCGAGAACGAGAAATGCGTGCCTGGATGAAGCGGGTGCTGCACCCATACCTTCTCGCTGGCGCTCTGCAGCATCATCGCGCCGGTGAACCAGTGGCGGCTGAGGGTGACCGGCGTGGTGCCGGCCATGAAGCGGATATCCATGCTGCGTCCTTTCGTGATGGAGGTGCGTGACGGAAGCCCGGCCCGCGCTCAGGGCTGCGCGGTCTGCAGGCTGTAGCTGGTGCTGGCGGTGAACACCGCACCATCCGGCTGGGTGGAACGCACCTCCACCTTGTGGCTGCCCACGGCCAGATCGGTCGGCAACGCACCACGCCACAGGTGCGGCGATGCGGTGGCTTCCGGCGAGCGGTCGTAGCCGCGCAACGTGGAGGCGAGATCGTCGGCGACGTTCTCCACCATCAGCCGCGGATCAGGCTGGCTGACCTGCTTCATCGGCTGCCAGGCGCCGCCATCGACGCGGTACTCGACCACGCTGGCGTCCTCGCCCATGTAGACGTTGGCGTAGATGCCCCACGCCGGGTACGCGCCCTTGCGCAGCACCTTTGGCGCATGCAGGCCGATCTGCTCGCTGGCTGCCGCACCGGCCACCCGGTACTGCAGGCGGTAGCTGCCGTTGCCGGCCACGTCCAGCAGCGCATAGCCCTTCGGCGTGCCATCGCTCATGGTGCTGTCCGGTACGCCGGCGGCACTTTTCACGCCCGACCAGAACGCACCGCAGTTGGCACCGACGTTGTACTCGTGCAGCGGCCTGGCACCCTGCCAGCCGTCAGCCTTGCCGTGGTAGACGTGCTGCTGGGTGTGGCTGTGGCCGCTGAGCACCAGCACGTTGCGGAAGTCCTTCAGCAGGTCGAACAGGCGCTGACGGTCGGCATGGCGGAAGGTCTCGCGCCCCGGTGCCGCATCGAACAGCGGGATGTGCATGCCCAGCACCAGCAGGCGGTCCTTGTGCAGGCCCTTCAGATACGCAGCCAGGAAGGCGAACTGATCCTCGCGCAGGCCGCCGACATACTTCGGCTTGGCATTGGGGTCGTACACCACGTCGTCGAGGAACACGAAGCTGGCGCCGCCCTCCTCCACCGCATAGGTATCGGGGCCGTAGATGTTGCGCCAGCTGTCCAGCGAATGCGCGTCATTGGCCGCGTCGAAATCCAGGTCGTGGTTGCCGGGCACGTGGAACCACGGCACGCCGAGTTCGGTGGTGACCTTGTTGATCGCCGGGTACAGGGTCAGATCGTCGTTGACGATGTCACCCAGCGTGGTACCCAGACGCGCCTTGGTCTGCCCCACCAGCGGCGCCACGATCGACTGCTGGTAGTAGCCGATGTCCTGCAGGCTGGCGGTCTGCGAATCGGTGAACACCAGCATCTGGAAGCCACGACGGCTGTCATGCCGGTCGTTCTGCAGGGCGAAATCCCAGTTGCGGGCGACGTCACTGGTGGCCGCGATGCCGCCGTACTTCAGCGCAGGGGAACCGTTCGGCCGGTAGTGCCGCCAGAACGACGGCAGGCCGTCGGCAGCCTTCGGGAAGGAATAGGCATCGGGCTTGATGACGAAGACCGTCTGGCCGTCACGCACCGGCAGGCTGTAGCTGCCGTCGGCAGCGGTCTTGACGATGGTTTCGCCATTGGACACCTGCACGCCGGCCAGGCCCGGATCGGTCGCACCGCGGCCCGGCTTGCCGTCACGCTCCAGATAGACCTTGCCGCTGACCACGGTGTCTGCGGCCCAGGCCGGCGAGGTCAGCAACAGGCAGCACAGCCAGACGGCAGGCAGTTTCATGGGGGCGGTCCGGGAAAAAGAAGACGCCATATTGTAGGTGCGGACCGTTGGTCCGCACACCTTGTTCAACGATGGCGCTTTTCCAGCACGTCGCGGGCATCTTCCAGCGACAGCCCACGCGCGCGCAGCAGCACCAGCAGGTGGTACAGCAGGTCCGAGGCCTCGCCCAGCAATGCCTCATCGTCCTGTGCCACTCCGGCCAACGCCGTCTCCACGCCTTCTTCGCCCACCTTCTGCGCGATGCGACGGATGCCGCCTTCGAACAGGGACGTGGTGTAGCTGCCGGACGGACGCAGCGCCTCACGCACGGCGACCAGCTGGTCCAGGCCACCGAGGAAGTCCTTCGGCGCGCCATCGAAGCAGCTTTCCGCCCCGGTATGGCAGGTGGGGCCTGCCGGGCGCGCCAGCACCAGCAGCGTATCGGCATCGCAATCGACGCTGATCGCCTGCACCACCAGCACATTGCCGGACTGCTCGCCCTTGGTCCAAAGGCGCTGCTTGCTGCGGCTGAAGAAGGTCATGTGGCCGATCGCCAGCGTCGCTGCCAGCGACTCGGCGCTGACGTAGCCCAGCATCAGCACCTGCAGGGTGTCGATGTCCTGCACCACGGCTGGCAACAGTCCATCACCTTTGTCCCAGTCCAGCGTTTCCAGCGCCTGCGGCGACGGCCGCACATCAATAGACATCTCGTACCTCGATCTGCTGCTCGCGCAGGTAGCGCTTCAAGTCGGCAATGGCGATGGCGCCACTGTGGAACACGCTGGCCGCCAGCGCACCGTCAACGTCGGCCTGGTCAAAGGCCTGGGCAAAGTGCTCCATCGCACCCGCACCACCCGACGCGATGAGTGGCACCTGGCACAGCGCACGTGCCTGCCGCAGCTGCTCCACGTCGTAGCCGCGGCGCACGCCATCGCTGTCCATGCAGTTCAGCACGATCTCGCCGGCACCCCGGCGCTGCGCCTCGACGATCCAGTCCAGCGTGCGCAACGGCACCGCCTGGGTCTTGTCCGGGTCGCCACTGAATCGGCGCACGCGCCACTGGCCGTCTTCCTCGCGCACCGAGTCGACACCCACCACCACGCACTGCACGCCGAATTCTTCAGCCAGTTCGGTGATCAGTTCCGGGCGGCCCAGCGCGGGTGAGTTGATCGAGATCTTGTCCGCACCAGCGAACAGCACGCGACGCGCTGTCTCCACACTGTCGATGCCACCGGCCACGCAGAACGGGATATCGATCAGGCGCGCGATGCGCTCGATCCAGGCCACGTCCACCGAACGTGCCTCCGGGCTGGCGCCGATGTCATAGAACACCAGCTCGTCGGCGCCCTGGTGGCGATAGCGCTGGGCCAGTTCGGCGATGTCCCCCATGTCGACGTGATCGCGGAAGCGCACGCCTTTGACCACGCGGCCATCGCGTACGTCCAGGCAGGGAATGATGCGGCGGCTCAGCATGCCAGCGCCTCCGCCAGGTCCATCCGCTGTTCCAGCAGCGCTTTGCCTAGAATCGCACCGCCGCAACCGGCGGCCTGCGCCGCAGCCACATCGGCCACATCGCGGATACCGCCCGACGCCTGTACCGCCACGCCCGGCAGCAACGCCGCCAGGTGCTGGTACAAGCTGATGTTCGGGCCGGCCAGCATGCCGTCGCGGGCAATGTCGGTGCACAGCAGATGGCGCATGCCCGCCTGCGCGTAGCGTACGGCCAGCGCATCCAGGGTCACCCCCGCGTTTTCGGTCCAGCCGTGCACCGGCAACTGCCACTGCCCCTGCGCGTCCTGGCGCGCATCGAGGGCAATGGTCAACCGTTCCGGGCCGAACTCGGCCAGCCAGCCGATCACCTGTTCGGGCTCGCGCACCGCCAATGACCCGATCACCACGCGACTGGCGCCGGCATCGAGGATGCGCGCCACGTCGTCGCGGCCACGCACACCGCCACCGGTCTGTACCTGCAGCGGCGTCTGCGCACGGATTGCGGCCAACAGCGGCGCCAGCGTATAGCCACCGGCGCGTGCGGCATCCAGGTCGACCAGGTGCATCCACTGCGCGCCCTGCGCCGCGAACGCCTGCGCACGCGGCAACGGATCGTCGCCATAGTGGGTTTCCTGCGCGTAGTCGCCCTGGCGCAGCCGCACCACGCGGCCATCACGGATATCCAGCGCGGGATAGACGGTGAAACTCATGCAGCGGTGCCCTCAAGGAAATTGCGCAGCATCAGCGAACCGGTGTCGCCGGACCGCTCTGGATGGAACTGGGCACCGAAGTAGCGGCCCTGCTCGACCACCGCAGTGAACAGCCCATCGTGGTCGCAGGCGGCCACGGTATGGCTGTTCAGCGGCGCGGCGTAGCTGTGCACGAAGTACGCACTGGCGCGCTCGGGAACCCCCTGCAGCAGCAACGACGGGCGCAACGGCAGCAGCCGGTTCCAGCCCATGTGCGGCACACGGATGCCACAGGCCGGCACCAGCTTGCGCACCACCCCGGGGATCAATCCCAGCGTATCCACGCCGGCCTCTTCGGAGCGATCGAACAACAGCTGCATGCCCAGGCAGATACCCATCAGCGGCACCTGCAACTGGCGCAGCGGCTCGACCAGGCCCTGCGCATGCAGACGCTGCATGCCGGGGCCGGCCGCACCCACGCCGGGCAGGATCACCCGTTGCGCGCCGGCCAGGCCAGCGGGGTCGCGGACCAGGCGCACCGTGGCACCGAGCCGTTCCAGTGCGTAGCGCACCGAGCCCAGGTTGGCGCCGCCGGCATCGATCAGCACGACCTCGCTCACAGCGCCCCCTTGGTGGTCGGCAATGCGGTGCCCTGCCGCGCAAGCGCAGGCCGCAACGCACGCGCCAATGCCTTGAAGCAGGCTTCGACCTTGTGGTGGTCGTTGTCGCCGCGCACCTGCAGGTTGAGGTTCAGGCCGCTGGCATCACACAGCGACCGGAAGAAGTGCGGGACCAGCTCGGTCGGCATGTCGCCCACACGCTCGCGCTTGAACTCGCCGTCGAACACGAAATACGGGCGGCCACTGAAATCCAGCGCAGCGCTGGCCAGGGTTTCATCCATCGGCAGGGTGAAGCCGTAACGGCCGATGCCACGCTTGTCGCCCAGTGCTTCGCGCAGGGCCTGTCCCAGCGCAAGGCCGGTGTCTTCGATGGTGTGGTGTTCGTCGATGTGCAGATCGCCCTCGGCGCGGATGTCCAGGGCGAAGCCACCGTGCTTGCCGATCTGTTCCAGCATGTGGTCGAAGAAAGGCAGGCCGGTGTGGATGTGCGCATCGCCGGCACGATCCAGATCTAGTTCGACACGGATCTTCGTCTCCTTGGTATTGCGCTGGACCACCGCCGTACGCGGCGCATCGGCAAGTGCGTGGGCAATGCCCGGCCAGTCCCACTCACCACCAAACTGTTCGGTGCGCAGTTGGAAGCCACGGATGTTGAGGTTGTCGGCGAACTGCAGGTCGGTGATGCGGTCGCCGACCATGCCAGAGCGCGCCCAGTCGATGCTGCGGTCCTGGAGGTAGGCGGTCATCAGGCCGATGCCCGGCTTGCGCGTCGGCGCGTTGTCGTGCGGCCAGCTGCAGTCGACCAGCACATCACGGAAAACGATGCCCTGGCTTTCGAAGATCTGCAGCATCAGGTCATTCGGGCCATCGAAGCTGGCGCGGGGGTAGCTCTCGCTGCCCAGGCCGTCCTGGTTGGTGACGATCACGAACTGGTAGCCGGCATCGCGCAGTTTCAGCAGCGCCGGGATCACCTGCGGCACGAAGCGCAGCTTCTCGTAGGCATCGATCTGGAAATCCGCCGGTTCCTCGATGAGGGTGCCGTCGCGGTCGATGAACAGGATGGGCGTCATGCCGCAGCCCTCCGTGCCGACAGGGCCGCAAGCACGCGGTCGTTCTCCTCGGGGCTGCCGATGCTGATGCGCAGTGCATCGCCCAACTGCGGCGCAGCGCGCTGGTCGCGCACCACCACACCGGCAGCGAGCAGCGCGTCGAACGCAGCCTGCGCATCGGCAAAACGGACCAGCAGGTAGTTGCCGGCCGAGGCGTACACCCGGCGGATGCCCGGCAGGCCAACCAGCGCGGTGCCCAGGCGCTCGCGCTCGGCGATGACCGTGGTCACGCGTTCGGCGGTGCGTGCCAGCGCGGCCGGCTGCAGTGCCTGCACAGCCAGTTCGGCGCACGGCGCCGGCACCGGGTATGGCGCCTGGCAACGGCGCAGCACGGCAATCAGTTCCGGCGCGGCGATCAGGGTGCCGATACGTGCGGCCGCCAACGCGTGGGCCTTCGACAATGTGCGCAGCACCGCCAGGTTGGCGTGCGCGGCAAGCAGCGAGGTCGCCGAAGCGCGCTGCGCGTACTCGACATAGGCTTCATCCACCACCACCAGTGCCTGCCCACGCAGGGCAACGGCCACGCGCTCGATCTCCGACAGCGGCATATCGCTGCCGGCAGGATTGGACGGCGCGCACAGGAAAACGAGCGTGGCGCCCTGCCCCTTCGCAGCGGCAATCACCGCATCCAGGTCCGTGCGCAGGCCCTCTTCATCATCGATCAGTGGGACTTCAATCAACGGCGCACCCTGCAACCGCGCGCAGACCGCGTACATGCCGAATACCGGCGGCGTCACCAGCACGCCATCGCGGCCCGGCACGCACAGGGCGCGCACCAGCAGATCGATCGCTTCGTCGCTGCCACGGCCTACCAGCAGCTGTTGCGGCTGCACGCCGTACAGCGATGCCAGCGCATCACGCAGCGCAGCCGGTTGCGGCTCCGGGTAGCGGCGGCTGCCGCCGGTGGCGTCGGCCGGATTGGCCCACGCCGATTCATTCGCGTTCAACCACACCTCACCCTGCACAGCGCTGCTGCGCGCCGAACTGTAGCCGGCGAAGGCCTGCAGATCCGAGCGCACCAAGGCCAGCACGCCGTCGATGTCCGCGCTCATGCGGCCACCTCCATGCGCAGCGCCACCGCACGTTCGTGCGCGTCCAGCCCTTCGGCGCTGGCGATGATGCGTGCGCAGCCACCGATCGCGGCCAGGCCGGCGGCGCTGGCACTCTGCACGCTGATCAGGTTCTGGAAACTGGCCACGCTGACACCGCTGTAGGCACGCGCGGCACCGGCGGTGGGCAGCACGTGGTTGGTGCCGCTGCAGTAGTCGCCCAGTGCTTCCGGCGTGTAGTCGCCGAGAAACACCGAACCGGCCGCCTGCACCTGGCCCAGCCAGTCGCGCGGTTCACGCAGGGCCAGGATCAGGTGTTCAGGGGCGTAGCGGTTGCTGATCGCAAACGCATCCGCCAGCGATTCCACCTGGATCAACTGCGACGCCGACAGTGCCTGGCGGGCGATGTCCTGCCGCGGCAGCAAGGCCACCTGGCGTTCCACTTCAGCCTCGACGGCGGCCAGCATCGCCGCGTCATCGGTCAGCAGCAGTACCTGCGAATCCGGGCCGTGCTCGGCCTGCGACAGCAGATCGGCGGCGACGAACGCCGGATTGGCGCCGGCATCGGCAATCACCAGCACTTCCGACGGACCGGCTGGCATGTCGATGGCGGCGGCACCGTCTTGGGCAACCTGCTGTTTGGCCTCGGTGACGAAACTGTTGCCTGGCCCGAACAGTTTGTCGCTCGCCGGGATGCTCCCGGTGCCATAGGCCATCGCCGCGATCGCCTGCGCACCGCCCAGCTTGAACACGCGTTGCACGCCGGTCAGGCGCGCAGCCACCAGCACCGCAGGGTCGGCCGTTCCGTCGGCACGCGGCGGCGTGCACAGCACTACCTGCGGGCAACCGGCCAAGTGCGCCGGCACTCCCAGCATCAGCGCGGTGGACGGCAACGGCGCACTGCCGGCCGGCACATACAGGCCAACCCGGCCGATCGGCCGCAGCATGCGCTCGCAGACCACACCCGGTGCGGTTTCCACTGCATAGCCCTGGCCCATCCCCGCCTTGTGGAAGCGGGTGATGCGCTCGGCCGCCTCGACCATGGCCTGGCGCAGCGCGGCCGGCACGGTGGCTTCGGCGGCAGCGAACTCGCTGTCGGAAACTTCGAAATCCTGCAGGTCCACGCCATCGAAGCGCGCAGTGATCGCGCGCAACGCGGCATCGCCCTGCGTGCGCACCTGCGCGATCAGCGTGGCCACCGCATCACGGGTCTGCTGCGCCACGGTCTGCACCGGGCGGGTCAGCGCCGCGCTGCGCGCGGCCTCATCAAGTTGCGACCAGATAAGACGATTCATGCCAGTGACCGCTCCACGCTCAATACCATCAGGCCCTGGGCGCCGGCACGCTCCAGCTCTTCCATGCGCTGCCAGGTCAACGGGCCGGGGCACATGGTCTGCAGGCGCAACGCACCGCCATCGGCAGGCAAACGCACCAACGGTTCGGCATCGGCCAGCAGTTGCGCCAGCGCGTCGACGCGGTCCTCTGTGGCGCGGAACATCAGCAGCTTGCGGTCCTGCCGCTGCACCACACCGTCCAGGCGACGCAGCAGCATGCTGCGCAGGGCGCCACGGGCATCATCGGGAACGCGCACCGCACCGGCCAGCACGGCCTCACTGTCGAGCAGGTTGTGCACCGGGGTGAGCTGGTTGGCACGCAGGGTGGCGCCGCTGGAGACCAGATCGCAGATCAGGTCGGCGGTGCCCAGGCGCGGCGCGATCTCCACCGAGCCGGACAGCTCCACCACCTGCGCATCCACGCCTTGCGCGACCAGCCACTGCTTGAGGATGGCCGGGTAGCTGGTGGCGATGCGGGTACCGGCCAGTTGTGCGGGCCCCTGCCATTGCCACTCTTCCGGCACCGCCAGCATCAACCGGCATTGACCGAAGCCCAGCCCACGCAGCGCGTGGTAAGCATCCGGCAGACCGATCTGGCGACGCGCAGCGGCCTGCTCGTCCAGTTCGTTGCGGCCGACGATGCCGAGGTCGCAGACGCCATCGGCAATCAGGCCGGGGATGTCGTCGTCGCGCACCAGCAACAGGTCCACCGGCAGCGATTCGCCATAGCAGAACAGCTTGTCGCGGCTCTCGCGCCAGCTCAGGCCACAGGCGCTGAGCAGGTTGCGGGCGGGTTCGGCCAGCCGGCCACTCTTCTGGATGGCGATACGCAGCCGGTCTCGCGCCGGCGCTGCCTGGGTTGCACTCATGGGGGAGGTCTCGAAGTTCGGAACGGGGCGCGGATCAGCGCGAAGCAAGGCGGTCGACGGCGGCGGCATAGCCTCGATGGCCATGCTCGAGCGTGCGTGCCACCCGTCCGGTGGTGGTCACGCTGACGCCGGTGCGCTCGTGGATCTCGCGGTACGGCACGCCCTGCTGCAGCAGCGGCACCACCTTCCAGCGGTCGGCCATGGCTTCCAGCTCGGCCGGCGTGCACAGGTCACGCAGGAACGCGACCACCTGTTCCGGCTCGCGCAGGGCGGCAAAGGCCTGGGCCAGGGCGTCCAGATCGGCTTGCGGGTCTTTGGCGGCGATGTCGGGGCGGGCTTTCACGGGCAGGACTCTTGCATCAATGTAATAGCGTGTTAGTACATTAACGCATTCTTGCGCGCTGCGTCAAACCGCGAGGCCATGGGGTCAGATCCGTTTTCCCGGGGAAAACGGATCTGACCCCTGAACCGGGCGGCGGAAACGAAAACGCCCACCGGGCGGTGGGCGTTCGGATGCTGCGATGGACGTGGCCCCGATCAGGGCAGACAGCGGACCTCCGCCTGCAGCGCGCCGCGCCGCAGGCATTCGCCGAACAGGCTGCCCTGCCGGCTGGGATGGGGCCGCACGTTCTGCAGCGCCACGGCCCGGCCGGGGCACGCACGCTCGGCCAGGGCCTGCAGATCCCGCTCCAGCTGCGCCCGGTCGATCACATGGCAGCGATCAACCACCAGCTGGTACTGCGCCGGGCCGATCCGGGTGCTGCGCAGCGCCGGATCGCTCTGGCAGCCCGCCAGCAGGAGCAGCATCAGCGCCCCTGCGGCGGCGGGCTTCACGCCATGACCCGCGACTGCTCCAGCTCCACCTGCAGGGTGCTGGCCAGTTCGTCGCGCGAGATCTCGAACTGCTGCTCGCGCAGCAGGTCCTTCACCGCCACCACGCCGCGCGCCAGTTCGTCCTCGCCAGCCAGCACCACGAAACGGATACCGGCCTTGGCCGCGTATTGGAACTGCTTGCCGATCTTCTTCGGCTCCATCTGCACTTCGGTGTTGATGCCACCGGCGCGCAGGCGACGGGCAATGTCCAGCGACTGCGGCATGCCCTGCTCGTCCATCAGCGCCACCAGCGCCTGCACGCTGCTGGCCTCGATGCCCTCGATCAGGCCGGCTTCGCGCAGCTGCCAGAACAGGCGCGACAGGCCGATGGAAATGCCAACGCCCGGCAGCTTGGACTTGCTGTAGTGGCTGGCAAGGTCTTCATAACGGCCACCGGAACAGATCGAACCGATCTGCGGGTGGTCGGTCAACGTGGTCTCGTACACCGTGCCGGTGTAGTAATCCAGGCCACGGGCGATGGAGAAGTTCAGGCAATACGCACTTTCCGGCACGCCCAGTGCCTGCACCAGCTGCAGCACTTCGCGCAGCTCGGCCACGCCGGCACGCAGGATCTCCGACGAACCGGCGCCGGCTTCCAGCGCCGCCAGCTGCGCCAGCGCATCGGCATGACCCTGCGAACGCACGGCGACAAAGGCAAGAATCTTCTCGACCTGTTCGGCCGGAATACCGAAGCCCTCGCCCACCAGCGTCTCGCGCACGTAGTCGGGGCCCCGCTTGTCCAGCTTGTCCACTTCGCGCAGCACCGCCAGCTGGCGCTCGCCTTCGGCCACGCCCAGGCTCTCGAAGAAGCCGCGCAGCAGCTTGCGGTTGTTCAGCTGGATGCTGAAGTCACCGATGCGCAGTTCGGCAAACACCGCGTGGATGACCGCCAGCACTTCGGCGTCGTAGCGCACGCTCAGGCTGTCCTTGCCGATCACGTCGATGTCGCACTGGTAGAACTCGCGGAAGCGGCCGCGCTGCGCACGCTCGCCGCGGTACACGCGCTGCATCTGGTAACGACGGAACGGGAAGGTCAGCTCGTGTTCGTGCTCGGCCACGTACCGCGCCAGCGGCACGGTCAGGTCGAAGCGCAGCGCCATTTCCGGCAGCGAGCGGTCGCCGGATTCGGCGGCGTTGGCCAGCGCGCCGGTGGACTGCACGAAATACACCTGGCGCTCGGTCTCGCCGCCGGACTTGGTCAGCAGCACATCGGACAGCTCGAACACCGGCGTCTCCACCGGCAGGAACCCGAAGCGCTCGTAGTTGCGGCGGATGACGTCCAGCATGCGCTGGAACGCAATCTGCTCGCGCGGCAGCAGTTCAAGGGTGCCGGGCGGGGTACGGGGCTTGATCACGGGCGGAACTCCTGCGGGAACGGGACGTGGGAGGGGGCGACATTCTAGCGCCCCGCATCGCGTGACCGTGGAATACGGGGTCCAACGGCCGCTTGAAGTATCATAAAGCCCTCCCCCGCCCGCGATACGCCCACGCAACATGTCCCGGCCTTCCGGCGCTCCGCCCGCCACCAACGACCCCGCCGCGCCGTCCTGCGCCACGCTGGACTGCCTGCACTGCTCGGTACGCCACCTGGCGGTGTGCTCTGCGCTGTCGCCCGATGAGGTGCAGGCGCTGGAACAGGTGACCGTGTCGCAGCAGTTGACGATGGGCAGCACCCTCGCCCGCAGCGGCGAAGAGCGCCAGCATGTCTATACATTGACCGGTGGCGCGCTGCGGCTGGTGCGCACGCTTGCCGATGGCCGCCGCCAGATCAATGGCTTCGTGCTGCCCGGCGATTACCTGGGCCTGAGCGGCAGCGACCACCATCGCTATGACATCGAAGCCATCGCCGACAGCCGCGTCTGCCGCGTCGCCCTGCCGCAGATGAAGGGCCTGCGCGCGCGCTATCCGCACCTTGAGCGCAAGCTGCTGCAGCGCGCCTGCCAGGAGCTGGATGCTGCGCAGGATGCCGCACTGGCGCTGGCGCGCCTGCAACCGGCGGAAAAACTCGCTGATTTCCTGCTTCGCCTGGCCGCGCGCGAGGCCAAGCTGGGCGGGGATGGCCTGCGCGTTTCGCTGCCAATGGGCCGCGGCGACATCGCCGATCACCTGGGCCTGACCATGGAGACGGTCAGCCGCACCTTCACCAAGCTGCGCCAGCAGGGTCTGATCGCCCTGCCCCATCTGAACGTCGTTGAGATCCTCGACGAGGATGGCCTGCGCAGTCTGGCCGGTGAAGTGCAGGGCTGAGCGCCCTGACGTTGCTGGGTTTGCCGGCCAGCGGCCGGCACTACCAGAAGCACGCATCGCGGGTAGTGCCGGCCGCTGGCCGGCAACCACCTGGATCTTCGCTCAACGCAACAACACCTCGCGCAACGCCGCGTACTCGGCCGCCAGCGGCTCGGCATGCGCTGGACGCTGCAGCAGCGCGTCCAATGCCGGCGGCACCGCCACCGTTTCGCCGATCAACGGCTCCACCACCGCCTCGAACTTGGCCGGGTGCGCGGTAGCGACTACCGCCCAATCGCCCTTGGCGCCGCCCGCGCGCAGATCCTGCAGCACCTTCACCGCCGTGGCCGTGTGCGGGCAGAAGAGCTCGCCATTACTGGCATGGACACTGGCGATGGTCGCGCGGATGGTCACGTCATCCACTGCAAAGGCGCGGAACGCTGCACGCAATTCCTCGTCGTCGCCTTGGTACAGCCAGCGCAGCCGCTCGAAATTGCTGGGAGCGCCGACGTCCATGGCGTTGGCCACGGTCGCGACGCTGGCCGCGGGCTGGTACTGGTCGCCACCAAAGTAGCGTGGCAGCACCGCATTGGCATTGGTCGCCAGCACGATCTGCCCGATCGGCACGCCCAGCGCGCGTGCCAGTACCGCCGCCATCGCGTTGCCGAGATTGCCGGTCGGCACCACCAGGTTCAAGCGCCGTTGATGCTGCGCATGATGGGTCAGCGCCGCGTGCGCGTAGTAGCTCATCTGCGGCAGCAGCCGGCCCAGGCTGATGCTGTTGGCTGAACTCAGCGGTACCTGTGCCTGCAGATCGCGATCGGCCAGTGCCTGCTTCACCATCGCCTGGCAATCATCGAACGAACCGGCTACCCGCAGCGCCTGGATGTTGTCGCCGAAGCAACCGAGCTGATGCGCCTGTCGCGGTGACACCCGCCCATCGGGGTACAGCACCACCACGCGTACACCAGGCTGCCGATGGAAGGCCGCCGCCACGGCCGCGCCGGTGTCACCGGAGGTAGCCACCACGATGGTCAGGTCGCGGTCCTTGCCGGTCTGCAGCCGCGACAGCACACCGGCCAGGAAACGCGCACCGATGTCCTTGAACGCAGCCGTCGGCCCATGGAACAGCTCCAACACGTGATCACCACTGTTGCCCAGCGCACGCAATGGCACGGGGAAATCGAAGGCCTCACGGCAGATCGATGGCAAGGCATCGGCCAGCGCATCCCCGTCGAAGAAAGGCGCCAGCAGGTCAGCGGCGGTGTCGGCCAGGGTCGCACCGGCCTGCAGCGTGCGCGGCGCCGGCAGCGCCTGCGGAACGTACAGCCCAGCATCAGGCGCGAGCCCGGCGGCGATGGCCGCACTGAGTCCAACAGCCGGCGACTGGCCACGGGTCGAAACGAATTGCATGGGATCGATATCCGGTAGGAAGGGAGAATTCAGCACAAGTGGGCTCCGGGTGCATCGAGTGGCGAGATCCAGGCATCGCTGTCGAAACCAGCAGCGGCGAAGGCCGCACGCACCGGTTCCGCTGCCGCGCGCGCCTGGTCGGCATCTTCAAACCAGGCGAATACGCTGGGCCCGGCGCCGGAAATGCCTGCGCCCATCGCGCCTGCAGCCAGTGCGGCGTCACGCGCCGCGTCGAAGCCAACGATCAGGCCCGCCCGCCGCGGCTCGACCAGCACGTCGCGCAGGCCGGCGCGCACCAGCGATGCATCACTGCGATGGCAACCACTCAATACCAGCGCCAGGTTGGCGCTCTGCGCAACGAATTCGCTCAGCGCGTAGCTGCCCTGCAGCGCCTGCCGCGCACGCCGGGTTTCCAGCACCGCATGTGGATGCACCAGCAGGCTGTGCCAGCTGGCCGGTACCGGAACCGGCACCAGGCGATCGGCCGTGCACAGCGCCACACCACCCAGCAGCAGTGGGCCGACGTTGTCGCCATGGCGGCCACCGCTGGCCACGGCTTCGCCATCCAGTGCGAACGGATACAGCGCCTCACGCGGCAGTGGCACATCCAACAACGCATTGGCCGCCACCAGTGCGGCCACGCAGGAGGCAGCCGATCCGCCCATGCCGGAGCCGAAGGGAATGCCTTTGTCGATCTCGATGGCAAAACCGAAGCCCAGTCCCAGCCCCTCACGCAGCGATATCAGCGCCGCGCCAGCGGTGTTGCCGGTGGCTTCCAGCGGCAGCTCCACCGCACTGCCGCGGATCGCATCGATGCGCACCCGTGGTTCGTCGATGCGACGCACGCTCACCGTATCGCCGATACCGGCGATGGCGTGGCCCAGGATGTCGAAGCCCACGGCCACGTTGGCCACCGATGCGGGCGCGAAGGCGCGTGCGATCACAGGCGCGCCCCTTCGCCGGCCGCCACCCGCAGCAGATCGGCGAACACACCGGCAGCGGTGACTTCCGGACCCGCGCCCGGGCCCTGCACCACCAGCGGGTTGTCGCAGTAGCGGCGGGTACGGAACTGCACCACGTTGTCGGTCAACCGCAGGTTGGCGAACGCGTGGTCCGCCGGCAGCTCCTGCAGGCCGACCGAGGCACCGTCCGGTCCCAGCCGCGCGACATAGCGCAGCACTGCACCGCGCTCGCGGGCGTCGTGCAGCCGTGCCAGCAGCGCGTCATCGGATGCGCCCAGACGGGCCATGAAGTCGTCCACGCTTCCCTCGCGCAGCAACGCCGGCACCAGGCTCTCGACCTGCACCTGCTCCAGGCTGAGTGCGTGTCCGGCCTCGCGGGCCAGGATCACCAGCTTGCGCGCGACGTCCACACCGGACAGGTCATCGCGCGGATCCGGCTCGGTGTAGCCCATCGAGCGTGCCTGCGCGACCAGTTCCGAGAACGGCTGGCTGCCGTCGAAGCGATTGAACAACCAGGCCAGCGTGCCGGAGAAAATGCCTTCGATCGCCAGCACTTCGTCGCCGGTATCCACCAGGTCACGCAGCGTGGTGATCACCGGCAGGCCGGCACCCACCGTGGCCTCGTAGCGGAAGCGCGCGCCACTGGCGGCGGCCGCCGCGCGGATGCGCTGGTAGCGTGCGAGCGGCCCGGCACCGGCCTGCTTGTTCGGGGTCACTACATGGATGCCTGCGGCCAGCCAACCTTCATAGCGCTCGGCAACCTCTGCGCTGCCACTGCAGTCGATCACCACCGCATGCGGCAGATGCGCGGCCAGCAGGTGCTCGGTGAACTGGTCCAGGTCGCTGGCCTGTCCGGCGTCCTGCAATGCCTGGCGCCAGTCTTCATGCAGCCCATCGGCCTCCAGGCGCATGCGCGAGCGTGACGCAAGCGCGCGCAGGCGCAGGTCGACGTTGGCCTTGGCCAGCAGCTGCGGGCGTGCTGCCAGCAACTGGTCCAGCAGCGCGGCACCGACATTGCCCGGCCCGATCACACCCACCGCGAACGTCTGCGGCGACAGCCAGAACCCCGCATGCGCGGCACGCAGCGCGCGGGTCGCATCGGCGCTTGCCACCGCCACCGAGATGTTGCGCTCGGACGATCCCTGCGCGATCGCCAGGATGTTCACCTGCGCCCGCCCCAGCGATTCGAACAGCCGCGCAGCTACGCCCGGCTGGCCCGCCATGCCATCGCCGACCGCGGCCAGCACGCTGACGCCCTCGCTGACCTGCACGCGCTGTACCTGGCCGGCAGCCAGTTCGTGCGAAAACGCCTGCACCACGGCATCGCGACCACGCGCCGCTTCGCCAGCACGGACAACGCAGCAGATCGAATGTTCGGAGGACCCCTGCGAGATCATCACCACCGAGACCTGCGCTTGGCGCAGCGCGGCGAACACGCGTTCGGCGGTACCCGGCACGCCGATCAGACCGGTGCCTTCCAGATTGAGCAGGGCCAGATCCGCGCTCAGCGTCAGCCCCTTTACCGGACCACGTGGCGAGCGCTCGGCGCTGATCCGGGTACCCGGATGACTGGGGTGGAACGTATTGCGGATGAAGATCGGCAGACCCAGCCGGATTGCCGGCGACATGGTCTGCGGATGCACCACCTTGGCCCCGAAGTAGGCCAGCTCGCAGGCCTCGTCGTAGCTCAGCGCGTGCAGCTGCACGGCCTCCGGCACCAGCCGCGGGTCGGCCGACAGCACGCCGTCGACGTCGGTCCAGATATGCAGTTCATCGGCATTGAACAGCGCGGCGAAGATCGCACCGGAATAGTCGCTGCCGTTGCGGCCCAGCGTGGTGACGCGATCCTGGCGGTCGCGGGCGACGAACCCGGTAACCACCACGCGCAGCTGCGGGTGCTGCAGCCGCCACGCGGCAAGGCGGCCGGCACTGGCATCCCAGTCGACATCCACGCCCAGTTCGCCATGGCCGACCACCAGCACATCGCGTGCATCCAGCACCGCGCAGTCCTCACCCAGCCCGCGCAAATGGGTGCCAAGCAACTGTGCGGAGAACACTTCGCCCAGGCCCTGCACGCGGTCGAGCACTTCGCGCGGCAGTTCACCGATCACCGCCAGGGCGGCCAGCACCTCGGCCAGCTGATCGAAGCGCGCGTCGATCCAGTCCACGGTGTCGCCCACCTGCTCACCCAGCAGCGCTACAGCGGCGCCGCGATGGCGTGCGCGCAGTGCATGCCAGGCCTCCTGCCAACCGGTATCGCCTTGGGCGGCCAGGTGCGCCAGCTCGATCAGCGCATCGGTCACACCCTTCATGGCCGAGACCACGCTGACCTGCAACGACTCGGGCCGGGCCAGCAGCAGGCCGGCAACATGGCGATAGCGCTCAGCGTCGGCCACCGAAGTGCCGCCGAACTTGTGCACGACAGTGGACGGCGCAGCCAGAGCGGACGCAGCAGGCGAATGGGTGGGGGCGATGGAAGACATGCAGACCTCGGTTGGAGGCCCCGTCGCATGCAGGTGGTCGAGTTTCCCCGTCACCTGGATGGTGCGGGGCCGTTGTTTTCGGGAGTTACACGAAGACGACGGGCCGCACCAGGGCAGTGGTGACGGTGGTGGTGGTAATGGTGGTGGTGATGGCGACCGGCGCAGTCGAACGGCCCGCGGTAGCGGGGGCGATCAGACGGGCGTTGGCGGCATCAAGGACCATGGCGTACAGAAAACACCGGCACGATGGCCGCTGTCAAGTGTTGCGGCGCAATATTTCTTTGCGGCGATCATCGGCCAACGTGCCGGCATTTGGTTGCAATTGAGACAAAACGGTGATCGTCGGCTTCAATGCGTCGATTCAGCCGACATGTTCGGTGATCGCGCGGGGCGTGCGGTGCGCATGCGCGCACAACAGCACGCCGCCGACCAGCAGCACGATCGCCAGCAGTTCCAGCAGGCTTGGCCA
This sequence comes from Stenotrophomonas sp. 14P6.2.3, assembly GCF_057799055.1. Lineage (NCBI taxonomy): Bacteria > Pseudomonadati > Pseudomonadota > Gammaproteobacteria > Lysobacterales > Lysobacteraceae > Stenotrophomonas > Stenotrophomonas sp. 14P6.2.3. Next base: position 184,248 of record NZ_JBYOLA010000004.1, on the reverse strand, counting down.
ACGTCGCTGCCAGGCGAAGGCATACAGCAGCGCGAACAGGGTTTCGAACACGATCATCTGCCCGGTCAGGGTCAGCGGCAGCAGGCGACTGGCGCGGTTCCAGAACGCGTTGCCGAGGATCGAAGCGACCACCGCAACGCCCGCGCTGATGGCCCAGAACCCACTCCACTGCGCGGCCGTATGAGTCCCAGCGTGTCCGATGAACGCCATCGGCACCAGCAGCAGTGACAATCCGCCGGTAGTGACGCCGGTCAGCAGCGACCAGTCGTGGCTGGAAAGATCAGGCCGTCGCGCCAACCAGCGGCTGTTGCCGATGGAGTACAGCGCCCACGAAAACAACGCACCGAACGCGCACAGCAGGCCGATCAGGCGCTGCCGCCAGGGAGTGCCCAGGTGTTCGGACATCAGCGCTTCCCAGCCGACCATCGCCACCCCGAGCACGCACAGGCCCAGCGCCGGCAGCAACGGCTTCAACGGCACCGCGCCCTGCTCGCGCACGCCCACCAGGGTCACCACCACCGGAATCAGGCCGACAATCAACGAAGCAGCGGCGCCACCGGCCCACTGCACCGCCGTGGCCAACAGCAGGAAGTACACCAGGTTGCCGGCCAGGCTCAGCCACAACAGGCCGATCCACTCGGCGCGGCCGAGCTTCGGCGCCAAGCGCTTCCAGCGCGGCAGCAGCAGGGCCACCGCGATCAGGCCATAGACCAGATAGCGACCAGCGGAGAGCTGCAGTGCGTTGAAGGTGTTCAGCACGGCGGGCGCGAGGAAGACCACGCCCCACAGCGCACCGGCGGCAATGCCATTGGCGATGCCCAGAGCAATCGGGTTGTTGCGCATTGCAGGTTCTTGGTGGGAGAGCACAGGCCGCGAAGTGTAGGCGACAGAGGGAACGGCGTATTGACCGAGGCTACTGGCCGCCCGCCCGCCGCCATGCTGCCGGTGTCTGCCCGCATTCGCGGCGCAGCGCACGGGTCAGTGCACTCTGCTCGGAATACCCAGCGGCCAGTGCGATGTCGCTGATCGAAGCCGGGCTGACCCGCAACTGGTGCTTGGCCCAACGCAGGCGGCTGGCACTGAGCCAGGCCTGCGGGCTGACCCCGAACTCACACCGGAACACCGCATGCAGACGGCTTTCGCTGATGCCGACAAAAGCGGCCATGCGCGCTACCGACCACACCTGCCCGGGCATTGCCTCCACGGCAGCGCACAAACCCTGCAGGCGCGCACCGCTGCCCGCCGGGGCGAACATCCGCAGCAGTTCCGGCAGCAGCGCCGGCACCGGCTGCCCTGCCTGTACCCGGGCAAGCCGCTGCCGCAATGAGGCAGGTAGATGCAGCCAGCGCTGCCGGCACAGATGCTCCTGGGTCGCGTCATCGAGCACACCCGGCCCGCAGTCGACAATCACGAAACCGTTGGGGCCGTCGGCCACCTGGTCGTGTGCCTCGCCGGCAGCCACGAAGGCACCCTGCAACAGGTCAAGACGACCGCCCCTGCCCTCCATCTCGAACTGCAGCTCACCCTGCAGTGGCAACACCCACTGCGCATAGTCGTGGCGATCCAGGCCGGTGGCCTGGCCATAGTGTCGTAGATGGAAGATCGCGCCCATTCAACGAGTGTGCGCGCGCCGCTACCGGCCCGCAACGTTGCCGGGCGCTGGCAACACAGCCTCGCGCTAACCCTCCACGCCAAGGAAGGTGAACGGTGCGCTGGGCACGAAGTGCTGCAGCGCATCCCCGGCAAACGTATTGCGCTGGTCACGGCCGAGATCAAGCTTGAGCACCTTGCCGCCGAAATCGACCTTGGTCAGGTCGACCCAGAAGGTATTGGGTGTCAGTGCCGACTCGAAGAAGTACAGGCGCCGCTTGTGGTCGGCAACCGTGCGCCAGCGGGTGGACGAGATGTTGGGCTCGCCCGGCGTGGTGATGCCGAACGGCACCGACACGTTGCGAATCACGCTGAACACACTGGCCAGCGCCTCGACCGGATCTTCCGCTTTCGGAATCGCGTTGATGTAGAACGACGCACGCGCGAAGCGGTCGGCCGAACGGTTGGTGCCGGGCAGCATCACCGTGCCACCGATCTGCTGCCAGTAGCTGTTCAACGCCAGTTGCTGGTCGAAGATCGGCGAATTGGTCATCACCTGGTAGCGGCGATCGTGGTGGATCACCTGGCGTCCGCCGATGTATTCAACGATCGCGCTGTCACCCGTGGCATCGGACAGCGACAGATGCAGCGTTGCCTGGCGGTCCTCGCCAGGCACCTTGTCGGTGACGATCGAATACGGCTCGCGCTGCAGGGCCGTCACGGCTTGTTCCACAGTAGCGAAATTATCCAGCACGTACTGCGCCCACAACGAGATCGACAGGCCGGGCTTGCCACTGCGCTGGGCCGGGTATTCCGATTCGACCAGCCACAGCAGGTTGGCGACCAGGCCCTTCTCGTTCATGCCGTCGGTGGTGGAGATGTCATAGCCGGTGGCCACCACGCTGCCGTAGTGCGCGGTCCAGGCGATCGAGCCCGGCCCGGCCTGTCCGGTGCGCGCGATGCCACGCGGCAACACGTAGAGATTGGTGGCGACATCCACTTTCCAGTCCATCGAGCGGGCGGTGATGACATCGCCGTTGTCGCCCAGATACACCGCACGCGTGCAGGCCATCGCCGGCATCGCCGCTGTCGCCAGTGCCGCCGCCAACAACGCGCTGCCGTTCCACTTCATCCGTGCCATGCCATGCTCCTTTCCCCGGGAAAAGTGATCTGAACCCTGCACCGGTGAGGCAAACGTGAAACCTCAGCGCAGCCAGCGGTCATGCAGCCAGAAACCACCCGCCATCGCCGGCACGAACCACAACGCTTCGCGCGCCCTCACCGCCAACGCGGCCAGCGCGGGCCCCGGGCAATACCCGACCCAGCCCCAGCCGATGCCGAACACTGCCGCGCCCAGCAGCAACCGCTTATCGACCGCCTGCGCTGCCGGCAGCTGGAGGCGCTCGGCGCAGCATGGGCGGTGCCACCGCCGCAGCCAGAACTGACCCAGTGCACTGACCAGCAGTGCCGACGCCAGTACCCAGGCCAGCGTGGGATCGAAGTCGCCGGCCACATCGAGGAAACCGAGCACGCGACGCGGGTCGGTCATGCCGGCCAGCGCGAGGCCGGCGCCGAACAGGCCACCGGCAGCACATGCGGCCCACAAGCTGCGGCTCATGCAAGACCCCCGCCGTGGCGCACCAGGAACGTGGTGAGCATCGCGCAGGCCATGAACACCAACACCGCCACCAGCGATCGTCGTGAACCACGGGCGAGGCCACAGACACCGTGGCCGCTGGTGCAGCCATTGCCCAGCCGCGTACCGACGCCCACCAGTACACCGGCAGCGATCAATTGCCAGGCCGGCAGTGCGTCACGCAACAACGCGCGCGCCGGTTGTCCAGCGCCCGCCTGCCAGCTCAGCACCGCCGCCGCAGCCACCATCAATCCGAGCAGGAAGGCCCAGCGCCAGCCACGATCACCTCGCGGTGCGGCCACGGCGCCTGCAGTGATGCCGCTGATGCCGGCCACCCGACCGAGCGTGGCCAGCAGCACCACTGCCGACGTACCGATCAGGCCGCCGCCTGCAATTGCCGCCCATGGCAGGTTCACGCCCTGCCCCGCTGTATCTCGCGCATCGGCTTGCCCTTTAATTTAGATTTCCCTAAATTAGACTTTCCTGAACTATCGGGTCAAGCCGTGCCCAGCATCACCACCGACAGCGCCGCGATGGCCGCGCATGCCGCACAGGCGGCCGCCCTGCTGAAATCACTGGCCCACCCGGCGCGACTGCGTGTGTTGTGTCGTCTGGTGGAAAGCGAAGCACCCGTGCCGGAACTGCAGGCGGTGACCGGCCTGAGCGCATCGGCGCTGTCACAGCATCTGGCCGTGCTGCGCCATCTGGATGTGGTGGCAACGCGACGACAGGCACAGACACTGCACTATCGGCTGCTGGACGGTCCGGCGCTGGGGGTACTTCAGGCATTGCACGCGGCGTACTGCGCACCGCAGCGCTAGCGATCAGCCTGCGCTGAGCGCCGGCCGCACGACCTCGGTCAACAGATCCACCGCGGTGAACAGTGCACTGTCACCGTTCACCGTACGGGCGAACCCCGCCCAGTCCCCTGCGGAAAGCTGGCGCAGCAGCGCAGCGTCCACCGGCAACACGCGCATCGCCCAGTACGGAAACTGACGCTGGCCAACCCGGCCGCGCGCGAGCTCGACGATGTCGACATGACTGCCAGCCTGCAGGATGCGCTCATACACCGAATCGATGCCATCGGGTGGCCCTTCGATGTACTGCAGGAAGCGCTCGCCGTCATTCAGCAGCACGCCGGTCACCCCTGCCAGCTTGTTGAAGCGCGCGGCGTCCTCGACCAGCATCTGCAGACGTTCGGCGGAAAGATCCGGCTTGGACTGGCTGACGTAGGCGATGGCACGCAGTGGCATGGAGCTTCCTTTGCAAGAGTGGTGCCACGGTAGCAGTTGCGGACGCGTCCGTCTCAGTACGCTCACGCGTCAGCTGAAGAATTCAGGAAACGGCCGGGCTGCGTCCATCGGCGCGGCGCGGCAGCAGTGCCTCGAACACCACCTGTCCTGCGTCGTTGCGCGCGCTCAACTGCCCGCCATGGGCACGCACGAACTGGTCAACGATGTACAGGCCCAGCCCCAAGCCGTTGCTTTGGTGGAAGCTTGCCTTGAACGGTTCGAACAGACGCGGCAGCAACGCTTCATCGACATGGCCGGCGTTGCTTACGCGCAGCGCGACAACACGCGCATCGCTGCCATCGACCTGCACCTGCACCGCTGCATCAGCGCCATGGGTGAGTGCGTTGCCGACCAGGTTGGCGATGATCTGCCCCAAACGATCCATGTCGCCCTGCAGGGTCGAATCACCGCGCACATCCAGTGCGATCCGATCGGTTCGATGACCGGCACCGGCCTCCACCAACACCGCACGCGTCACCTCGGCCAGGTCGCAGGCACCGCTCTGCAGGCGCAGGCCACCACTGCGGATCCGCGAGAAGTCCAGCAACTGCTCGACCATGCGCGCCATCCGCAGCGTGCTGGCTTCCAGATAGCTCAGCGTCTGTTGCGCGCCGGCATTGTCGGCCGGCAGCTCCAGCGACAGCTTGTCGGCACATAGCAGGATGGCCGACAACGGCGTGCGCAGGTCGTGGGTCAGCACCGCGGCCATGGTCTCGTTGAGCTTCAACGCGCGCTCCAGCGCCTCGTTGCGCGCCTTCAGCAGCTGTCGCTGCTGGTAGAGCTCGATGAACACATTGACCTTGCTGAGGATCACCTGCGGCGCCACCGGCTTGTGCAGGAAATCCACCGCGCCGGTCTCGTAGCCCTTGAAGACCCTGTGCGGATCGTCCGGCGAGGCGGTCAGGAAGATGATCGGCACGTCGCGGCTGCGCTGCGAGCCGCGCATCAGCTCGGCCAGCATGAAACCATCGATCTCCGGCATGTGCACGTCCAGCAGCGCCAGCGCCACCTCATGCTCCAGCAGCAGTTCCAGCGCCTGCGCGCCGGAATCGGCCAGCAGCAGGTTGACGCCCTCGCGGCGCAGCAGCGCCTCCATCGCCACCAGGTTCTGCGGTACGTCGTCGACGATCAGCAGGTTGACCGGGGCCTGCGACTGGGCAGGGTCCGGCGGCAGCAGGTTCATGCAAACAACTCCTTCAGGCGGCGACACATCAGTTCAAGGGGCAGCACGGCGTCGGCGCCGGCATGCTGCAGGGCGGAGGCCGGCATCATCGATGCCTCGGCCTCCTCGGGGCATTGCAGCCAGGCCTGGCCACCAGCGGTGCGCACCGCGGCCACGCCATCACTGCCATCGCTGCTGGCACCGGTCAGCAGGATCGCCAGCACACGCGTGCCGAACACGGCTGCGGCGGATTCGAACAGCGGATCGATGGCCGGCCGCGAGAACAGCACCGGATCGTCCATCGACAGTGCGATGGCCTGCGTGTCCTCCACCAACAGGTGGTAGTCCGGCGGCGCGAACGTCACCGTTCCCGCCTGCAGCGGCTGCTTGTCCTCCGCTTCGCGCACGGTCAGCGCGCAGTACGGTGCCAGCACATCGGCGATGCGGCTGGAACGGTCGCGCGGCAGGTGCAGCACCACCAGTACCGGCACCGGCAGGGTGGCCGGCAACGCGCCAAGCACGATCTGCAGGGCGGCCACGCCACCCGCCGATGCGCCGATCACCACCATTTCAGGGCGGGACATCGCCACCATCAGGCCACCTTCCGGTACAGACGGTGCTCCCGCGAACAGGCTTCGAACGCATCGTGATGGCGACCGAACTGCAGCGACTCCTTGCTGCCCAGGCCGAGGAAGCCGCGATGCACCAGTGCTTCGCGGAACAATCCCACCGCCCGATCCTGCAGGTCGCGGTTGAAATAGATCAGCACATTGCGGCAGGACACCAGGTGCACTTCCGAAAACACCGTGTCGGTGGCCAGGCTGTGATCGGCGAACACCACGTTGCGGCGCAACTGGCGGTCGAAGACTGCGCCGTCGTAGGCGGTGGTGTAATAGTCCGACAGTGAACCGGTGCCGCCAGCGGCAAGGTAGTTCCGGCTGAACTGCGCCAGGCGGTCAATGCCGTAGGCGCCGGCCTCGGCCGTGGCCAGTGCCGCGGGGTTGATGTCGGTGGCGTAGACGATGCTGCGCTCAAGCAGGCCTTCCTCGTGCAGCAGGATCGCCAGCGACCACACTTCCTCGCCGGTACTGCAGCCGGCCACCCACAGCTTCACCGAGGGGTAGGTACGCAGCACCGGCACCACCTGTTCGCGCATCTGCCGGAAATACTCCGGGTCACGGAACATCTCCGAGACCTGCACGGTGAAGAACTGCATGGCCTGGGCGAACAGCTCCGGTTCGTGCAGCAGCCGATGCTGCAGATCCGACAGGCGCTCGCACTCGTAGCGCTGCATGGCCTGGCTGACGCGACGGCGCAGCGAGGACACCGCATAGCTGCGGAAGTCGTAGTGGTAGCGCTGATACAGCGCCTCCAGCAGCACCTTCAGCTCCAGGTCGAACAGCGCCTGCTCGTTCATTGCCGCGAGCACCAGACCCGGCACAGCGACACCAGCTTGTCCACGTCGATGGGCTTGGCGATGTAGTCGTTGGCACCGGCCTGCAGGCAGCGCTCACGGTCATCGGGCATGGCCTTGGCGGTCAGCGCGATGATCGGCAGGTCCTGCAGGTGGCGCTGCGCGCGGATCTCGCGCATCGCCTGCAGGCCATCCTTCTCCGGCATCATGATGTCCATCAGCACCAGGTCCACCTCACGCTGGGCCAGCCGATCAACGGCCTCCTGGCCGTTGCGGGCGATCTCCAGCGTCACCCCCAGCGGCTCCAGCACGCTGGACAGCGCGAAGATGTTGCGCACATCGTCCTCGGCCAGCAGCACGGTGCGTCCGTCGAGCACGGTGTCGCGGCGGCGCGCTTCTCGGAGCAGGCGCTGCTGGTCGCTGGGCAGGTTGGCCTCCACGCTGTGCAGGAACAGCGTCACCTCGTCGAGCAGGCGCTCGGGCGAACGCGCGCCCTTGATGATGATGCTCTTGGAGTAGCGGCGCAGGCGCTGCTCTTCCTCGCGGCTGAGGGCACGGCCGGTGTAGACGATGACCGGCGGGAAGCCGACGTCATCGTTGCCCGCCATGTGCTCAAGCAGGTCGTAGCCACTGCCGTCGGGCAGCGACAGGTCCATCACCATGCAGTCGAAGGTGACCGTGCTCAGCTGTTCCACCGCTGCGGCAAGCGTGCCGACAGCGGCGATCTGCAGCTGATCGCGGCCCAGCAGCAGTTCCAGGTTGCGGCGCAGGTCGTTGTCATCCTCCACGATCAGCAGGCGCCGTACGTCGCGCTGGCTGGTCTGTTCAAGCTGTTCGATGGCAGCCACCAACCGCTCGCGCGTGGTCGGCTTGATCGCGAAACCGATCGCACCCAGCTCGCGCGCCACCTGGCTGCGGTCCATGCCGGAGACCACGTGCACCGGAATGTGCCGGGTATCGGGATTGCGCTTGAGCCGTTCGAGCACGGTCAGGCCGGAGACGTCGGGCAGGCCGATGTCCAGCAGGATGCCGTTCGGGCGCAGGTCCGCCGCCAGCGCCAACGCCTCTTCGGCGGTGGTGGCTACCACGCAGTCGAAATCAAGCTCATGCGCCAGCGTCACCAGCGCTTCGGCGAAGACCGCATCATCTTCCACGGCCAGGATCAACCGCCCTGCGTGGTGGCGCCGGCCACGGTCATCGGCCACCGCGGCGACCGGAGTGGCGCTGGAGCGCTGGGCAACAGGCGTAGGGGCCGTCGGCGCGACGGGTGCCTTTTGTTCGGGCGCGGCGACTGCGGTGTCTCCGCCGGCCTCGGCCATCGGCGCGCCCTGCAGAGGCAGTTCGAGAATGAAGCAGCTGCCGCGGCCCGGCTCGCTGTCCACTTGGATATCGCCGCCCATGCGTACCGCGAGGTCACGCGAGATCGACAGACCCAGGCCGGTGCCACCGTAACGGCGGCGGGTGCTGCCATCGGCCTGGCGGAAGGCCTCGAAGATCAGCTGCAACTGATCGCGTGCGATGCCGATGCCGCTGTCGGAGACCTCGAATCGGATCCGGCCATTGCCGCCGCTGCGAACGTGCAGGCTGACCTTGCCGTGCTCGGTGAACTTGACCGCATTGGCGAGCAGATTCTTCAGGATCTGCTGCAGGCGCTGGTTGTCGGCCACCAGTTGGCTGGGGGCCAGGCCATCGGCCTCGATCTGCAGCGTCAGGCCCTTCTGCCGCGCCATCGGCTCGAAGGTCTCACGCAGCCGCTGCAGCACGCTGTCGACCACCACCACTTCATCGGCCAGTTCGACGTGCCCTGCTTCGATGCGTGACAGATCGAGGATGTCGTTGATCAGCGCCAGCAGGTCGTTGTTGGACGACAGGATGGCGCGGGCGTACTTGACCTGCTCGTCGCTGAGCGCGCCGTCCTTGTTGTCGGCCAGCAGCTTGGCCAGGATCAGCGAACTGTTCAGCGGCGTGCGCAGTTCGTGCGACATGTTGGCCAGGAATTCGGACTTGTAGCGTGAGGTGGCAGCCAGTTCGTTGCTGTTGCGCACCAGCTGGCCCTGCGCGACCAGCAGCGCCTGCTTCTGCGCCTCCAGCTCGTGGGTGCGCTCTTCCAGCTGCACATTGCTCTGCTCAAGCTCGGCCTGCTGCTGTTCCAGATGGCTCTGCGACTGCATCAGGCTGCGGCTCTGCTCTTCCAGCTCTTCGTTGGCAACACGCAGTTCTTCCTGCTGCGCCTGCAGTTCTTCGCCTTGGCGCTGCGACTCCTCCAGCAGCACCATCAGCTGCCCGCGCAGCATCGAGGTGCGCAGTGCCATGCCGATCGTTTCGGCGCAGCGCTCCAACAGTTCGTCATCCAGTGCACGCTGATCACCCACAACCGAGCGACCGAGCTCGATCACACCGACCACGGCGCCGTCACTGCTGACCGGGGCGAGGATGCGCTCGCGCACAGGCACACGTCCCAGGCTCGTCTGCAGCTCCAGCGTGGTCGCGTCGCCACCCTGCAGGTGCCGCGCCAGCTGGTCGCGGGCCACCTGCCCTGCCACCCCTTCCTGCAGGCCCAACGTCGCCGGGATGCCGGTCGGCAAGGCCAGTCCACCGGTCAGCTGCAGGCGGCCTCCATCCAGTCGATAGAGCGCTCCAACGTCCGCACGCAGGTGGGTTGCCAGTGCCGTCACCGCCGCCTCGGCGATCTGCTCCGGTGCCAGCTCGCCGCGCAGACCAAGCGCCACTGCATTCTCAGCTTCCTGCAGCCACAGCGCGCGCATGGCCTCCCGTCGCGCCTGGATCGCACGCGATGCGATCAGCGCGATCATCAGGAAAGCGGCGCCACCGATGGTCCGGTTGACGAACGAGAAGGACGAATTGGTACTGGCCGGCGCCACGTTGTAGCCCACCGCCAGCAGCACGCAGGCGCTGACGGCCACCACGAACGGTACCCGGGCGCTGCGCTGGAACACGGTGACGCCGATGGCCATGAAATAGGCCAGCCACACCGCGTAGCCCAGCGGCACCACCAGTTCCAGCGCGGCCGTAGCCGCCACCAGCACCGCCGAGGTCATCCAGATCCAGCGGTCACGCGTAGTCGCACCAGGACGCATGCAGGTCGGTTCCACATTGGAAAAGGGGGGTGATGTTACTCCGTGTCGCATTCAGCCGCATACGACCAATGGCACGGGCGTTGCGTGCACACCTTCTTCACACTGCACTGCCTACGTTCTCGTGCCTCACACAGGTAATACGCACTTCATCGTGGTCGCTGCCGCTTCGACGCCGTCCGTGTTGACGGACCCTTCCCGACAGCTGCGATTGCTGATCGACAGCGTGCGCGATCATGCGCTGTACCTGCTCGATCCCGACGGCATCGTCTGCAGCTGGAATCCCGGTGCCGAGCGCATCAAGGGCTACCGGTCGGAAGAAGTCATCGGTACCCACTTCGGGCGCTTCTACCTGCCGGCCGAGCGCGATGCCGGCGAGCCGCAGCGGCTGCTGCGACTGGCGGCGGAAAGCGGGCACCAGGCCGCCGAAGGTTGGCGGGTGCGCCGTGACGGGTCGCCGTTCCGCGCCAGCGTGGTCATCGAGTCGGTGGTCGAGAACGGCGAGCTGGTGGGCTTCGTCAAGATCACCCGCGACATCACCGAGCAGTGGCAGGCGCAACGGCTCCTGCGCGACGCGCAGCGGGCGCTGCGCCAGACCCAGCAGTTCGAGACGGTCGGCCAGCTCAGCCGCGGCCTTGCCCATGAGTTCAACAACCTGCTGACCACCATCGTCAATGCGCTGGACCTGCTGTCGGCACGCATGGGTGATGATGAGCGTGCCAATGCCCTGCTCACCACCGCACAGGCGGCCAGCGATCGGGGTGCCCTGTTGACCCGGCAGCTGCTGGCCTTCAGTACCGGGCAGACCCTGATCCGCGAAACGCTGGACATCAATGCGCGTATCCACGACTGGCTGCCCGCCCTGCAGGCCACCTGCCCTGCCGGCGTCACCCTGGAAACCGCGCTGGCGGCCGGCCTGCCTGCGATACTCAGTGACACCGTGCAGCTGCAGACAGCGCTCGCCAATCTGGTCGGCAACGCTGCGGACGCCACGGTGGGGGGCGGTCGGGTACTGATCGCCACCGCGCTGGAACACCGCATGGACCCCGACGCCGAAACATCCCGGCAACGGACCTATGTGACGTTGAGCGTCTGCGATGAGGGCCATGGCATGGCCCCGGACATCGCCGAGCGCGCGACCGAACCTTTCTTCACCACCAAGGACATCGGCAAGGGCAGCGGTCTGGGCCTGAGCCAGGTGTTCGGATTCACCACCCAGAGTGGCGGTTTCGTTGATGTGTCCACCACGCCCGGTGTCGGCACCACGGTCAGCCTGCTGCTCCCTGCAACCGAGGACCCCGCACATGACCGATGATCCGATCCGCGTATTGATGGTGGAGGACCAGACCGATCTGCGCGAGATGATCGGCCTGGCCCTGCGCGACTTCGGCATCGACGTGGCGACCACGGCGGATGCGCAGGAAGCAGTCGCCCTGCTGCAGGGCGGCGCGCGTTTCGATGTGGTGTTCAGTGACATCAGCATGCCCAACGGCATGTCCGGCATCGAGCTGAGCGAGCATGTGGCGCGGGACCAGCCGCAGGCGCGGATGATTCTTTCCTCCGGCTACGCGCGCTCGCAGTTGCCGCCGCTGCCCGAGCAGGTGGAATTCCTGCCCAAGCCTTACCGGTTGCGGCAGCTGGTGGAGCTGCTCAAGCAGGAGTGAGGGACCGCTGTTTTGCCAGGCATGGCCTGGCACTACCCGTAGTGTCCGTCGCGGGCTTGCCAGGCGTGGCCTGGCATTGCCCTGTCCTCAATAGCGACCCACCAGGTTCAGGTACCAGCCCCGGTGCGTGTAGTCGAACTTGGTCAGGTCGTCACTGAAGTCGGTGAAGTTGTAGCCCACGCCGACCCGGAAGTTGCGGCCGACATCGCGGTCCACACCCGCCAACCAACCCTGCCGGCGACCGCCATCGCGCACGTCCAGCGAGCGGTACTCCAGTAGGCCATGCCATTGGTAGTACAGGTCATAGCGCAGCTGCGCGGCACCGAAGTTCGTTGCTGAATCGAACCACGGGCCGGTGCCGCGGCCATAGCGCACCTCGCCTTCGCGGCGGGCCAGCTTGGCCGCTACTTCCCAGCGCTGGTCGATGCGGTACACGCCCTCCAGCGACAGCACCTGGGTCCGCTGGTCGTAGTCCACGCCGTTGACCTGGCCCATCGTCGACAGGTCGTACAGATAGCTGTAACGGCCGAACAACGCCCAGCGATCATTGTCCCAGGGGCGGTAGGCGAAGCCGAGATTGCCTTCGATGAAGCGTGCACCGGCCACCGGGTTGATCGCATCGTCGGTGTCGGCGTAGTTGAACCGCGCGGCAATCCGCCAGCTGTCATTGAGACGATGGCTGAGGCGATTGGTGCTGACCCATTGCGTGCGCCGCTCCGCACCGGTGTCACGACGCCACTCCACCTTGCTCTGCCACTCGGTACCCGGCGACGTACGGCCACCGGACAGGCTGATGGCCTTGCGGTCGACCTGGCCACTGCTCGCATCCAGCTTGCCATCGCTGAGGGTGAAGCCCGCGTTCCAGCCCACCGCCGGATAGAAATCCATGCCGAAGGTGTTGGCCAGGCCCGATTCCTCGCCGGATTTCAGGAACTGGCTCTCATTGAACACGTTGACCTGGTCAGACAGGCGCCAGCGCTGGCCCAGCGTCCAGCCATCCTGCGCGTTCGGGCTGAACAGCGGGTCGTACTCGCTGCGGTCGGTGGACTGGGTGAACGCACCATAGAAACTGTGCTGTGGGGTCAACTTGTACTCGGCATTGACCTGCGCGGCGCTGCCACGATCACCATCACTGACCTCGGCACCGATCGTGGACAGGTTGGCGAAGGTGTAGGTGCCACCGGCGACCACCGCATCATTGTCCGCGTAGCGGCCATGATCGTCATCGACGGTCAGCTGGCCGCCACCATAGAGGTCCAGCGCGGTACCGATGCGATGGGTGTAGCGCGCTGCCGCCAGCACACCGGCATTGCTGCCGATGCCGCGGTCTTCCTGCACCCGGCGCAGCTCGGCCGACACGCGGTCGTTGTCGCCGATCCGCCACTCGACGGTGGCCTGGGCCTGGATCAACGATTCATTGCCGCGCCGCGCTTCGCTGTATCGCGCATACAGGCTGAAATCGTCGGTCACGTAGCCCAGCAGCTCGGCGCCCTGCTCACGCACGCGCTGGCCGGTATCGAAGCGGCCCACCGAATAGCCTCCCTCGACCTGCCGCCACCAGGCACCGGCACTCCAGTCGCGCTGGGTCCAGCCCAGCTCGCGCAGGTTCACCCGTGCCTCCACCGCCGTCGCCTCGCCTTCGCGCGGCCCCTCGGGGTTGAGGCGGGTGAAGCTCAGGCCACCGTTGTCGGAGAAGAACACCGGCGCACTGGTCGCCTCGCTGCGGCTGTGCTCGACCTTCAGGTAGGTGCCACGCCCGGCCTGCAGGGTCAGGTCCGCACCGCGCAGCGAATAGTCCTGCCCGGCGCGCTGTTCGTCCACATAGGTAGCCCCCACCGCCACGTGATCGCCGAACCAGTGCTTGCCACGCACGCCGGCGGTGATGTCGTCATTGTCGAAGCCGGTCGGTACCCATTCGTAGTCGACGATCAGGCGCTGCTCGTAGCCGTCCAGCGGCACGTCGCGGCTGATCCGGCGCAGGTTCTCGCGGCTGACCTGGGCCAGTGGCCGGGTCAGCAGGATGCGTCCCTGCAGTGCGTCGATCTCGTAGTCGGCACCGCGCACCAGCGACACCCGCTGCTCGACACGGCCGGTGGTGCGGTCACGGATTTCCAGTACCACCTGGTCCGAGCCGCGCAGGATGCTGGCGTGGCGCAGGTAGTACAGGCTGCCGCCGGTGCCGATGAACTCGCTGTGGCCCGGCGCGGTCTCGGCCTGCGAGCCGAACAGGCGCAGTTCGGTCTGCGCATCGCCCCATGCATTGGCGCCGCGCGAACGCCACGACAGCGCAGCACCGTACAGCGAACGCACGTACTGGGCGTATTCGGTACCGCTCAGACCGGTGTTGTAGTTGCCCCACAGTGCCTGGTTCTTGTCCCAGTCCATGCGCAGGTAGAAGCGGCCCATGCTGTCGACGTCACGCTGGGTCAGCGAATCGTCGCCATAGGTGGGGTAATACAGGTCCGGGTCCAGGCTGCGGAACAGGTCCTGCGGATCGGCGGTGGTGAAGCCGGTGAACAGTTCGTCCAACGGCCGGTTCTGCGTATCGGCCTGTGCCGTCAGCAGATAGCGGCCGCGCGTCTTGGCCTTCAGGTAGAACGCCAGCCGCCCATCACTGAGCACATCATCATCGCGCTCGCCACGGGCGACGTCGCGGCCCGCACCACTGGCCTTGTTCTGGTACACCGTGACATCGGCCAGGCCGACACCGAACAGATAGCGGCCGCTGACATCCACCTCCAGCGTGCGCGCGATCGCTGGTGCATCGGGGCGCTCGACCCGCACATCGAACGCGTGGTGGCCGATCGGCATCAGGTATTCAGCGGCGAATTTGCGGTCCTGGTCCAACGGGTAGCTTTCGCCATTGATCTTCAGTGCCGCGCAAAGTGGCAGGTCGCGGCCCCGCAGGCGCACGCGCGATCCGTACACCGGAATGTTCTGCTGACGCAGGCCGTTGCTGTCGAACACCTGCTCCAGCAGCGACAACGAGGCGGCCTGATTGGCATCGACGGCCGTACCGCGGCGATCTTCCAGGGCGTCACGCAGCTGCTGGTTGCCACGCTCCACTTCGGCCAGCGTCACCAACTGCATGGACTGCGCCGAGGTCTCATCGACATTGCCTTCGGCATCGTACGCGCGCAGCACATAGACCAGGCGGTCGCCACGACGCAGCGGCGTGGATGCCGGCAGCGTACCGTCCCAACTGCCCTGCCCGACCGCAGCCACCGGCAGTTCAAAGGTCGCCAGGGGCGCGACCCGGTCGCTGTCGCTGCCGCGGTAGATGCTCACTTCCAGGCGTTTGATGAACGCGGTGTAGTTGCCACGCACGAAGAATTCGACCGGCCGCACGATGCGGCCCTGGTCGAAGGCCACCATCCCCGGCGCCGAGATCGACAGCTCGGGCTGGCCCATGGCGGGGTCTTCGGTGGCCCAGATCGCGCCGCCTTCCGGCAAGCGGATCATGAACTCACCACGCACGGCCGCCTTGCCCGGCTCATCCAGCGCGATGCTTACGCGGCGGTCCGGCTGCAGTACCTGCGACGACGAACGCGTCGACGTACCTTCGGTCACCGGCTCATCGAAGCTGCGCGAGCGCAGGGTGAACAGCAGGTCGCCGTCTGCGCTGCACTGGTTGCTCTCGCAGTGGATCGGCGCGGCGTCGCTGGACGCGGCGTTGGCCGGCGGTGGCGCCGCCTGCGCGGTTGCTGCCAGGCCCAACAGCAGCGCCTGGTACAACACAGCGCGGTGCAGGGGGGCAGAACGCCGGGCAACAGAGTGATGGGCGCTCATCGGCGGGCCTCCTGTTGGCGGGCCGCCGCGCGGGTGGCGGCGGTCTCCTCGTTGCGCACACGCAGACGTTGCTGCACGGCGGGGCTGAGCTGGACGCGCAGCGCTTCGAACACGGCGTTGGCACGGCGCAGGCCCAACGCCTGGTTGTAGACATGGCTGCCACGTACATCGGTATGGCCGACCAGGCTGACCTGGCCGCCTCCCATCTGCTCCAGGCGCGCGGCGATCGCAGCCAGCAGCGGCTTGAACTCCTCGCGGATCACCGCCTTGTCGGTGTCGAACAGCACGTTGCCGAGCAACGCACCACCGGCATCAACGCCAGCAACCAGCGAGTGCGGATCGCGCACATCGGTACGCAACTGCACGCTCAGGCCAGCGCGCGACCCTTCGGCCACCTCGGCCTGCAGCGCATCACGCACGGCCACCGCACGGGCGAAGGCCAATGCCTGGCTTTCGCCGTTGGCGGCAATCACCACGTCACCGCCCTGGTAACGGTCAACCGCCTCGGCCATCTTCGCCAGCACCGGGCGATAGCTGGCGCGCAGTTCGCTGCTGCCCGAGGCGAACAACACCTCGCCCAAGGCCAACTCGGCGCGCTCGGCAGCCGCCTGCGGCGACGGCGGCAGGCGCACGCCGAAGCTGAAGCGGGTCGGCACGCCCTGGGTGACCCGACGCAGCAACGGATTCTCGGTGGTCAGCTCGGAACCACCCGGTACCGTTGCCGGATCCAGCTTGACGATGAAGTTGCGGCCCAACCGCGCATCGCCACCGTGCACATCGGCCAGGTGGTAACGACCGAACGGATCGGTCTCGATCAGCAGGCCCTCCACCGTGGCCAGGCGCACGCCGGGAATGCCCTGCTCCTGGATGCCGTGGTTGCCGATCACGTAGGCAACCTCATAGCCCTCGGCCACCCGCGCGATCTCGCGATGCACGACCGGCTCGGCCGCGGTCAGGCCCTTGGCCGCCTCGCCACTGCGCTGCACGGTTGTGACACCCTTCGCATCCAGCTGCAGGCGATGACCCTGTGCGCTTTCCAGCACGAAATCATCGGTGAAGGACAGCTCGCGCAGACGCTGGCGGATCACCACCTGGTGGCTCTCGACCGTGTCCGAGGTAGACGCAAGCCCATGCACCACGCCCACCTGCACGCCATGCAGCAGCGGCGCGCTGGCATCGGCCAACGGCTGCGGGCCATCGCCACGATCCAGCGTTGTCGAACCCGGCACGTAAGCGTCGGGCGCGAATCCGCCCTGCACGCGTACACCGGTCAGTTCCGCGCTGTCCTGCCAGCCGTCGCCATCACGATCATCGAACACGGTGCCGAACACCAGGCTGTCTTCCAGCAGCGGATCGGCGTCCATGCGCACTTCAGCGGTCGCCACGTTCGACAGCGGAGTGCCGTCGTCGGCAGTGGCCACGGCCTGGTTGATGTGGTGGCCTGCACGCACGCCCGCACCGACACGCAGCAGGTAGGTGATGGTGGCACTGCGGCCCACGGCAATGTCGACCGCGCCGATGCGCAGCGGGGTCTGGCTGCCGCCCAGCGAGAACGCGCCGTCGTCGTCGGCCACGCGCATCGAGCCATCCACGTAGCTGAAGCCCGGCGGCGGTGTATCGACCACCACGCCGTCGCGCCAATGACTGCTGCCGACGTTCTCGACCACCAACTGGTAGCGCACCAGGTCGCCGACTTTCACCAGCCGCGGGTTGGCGGTCTTGGTGATGCGCAGCGCGAAGTCCGAAATCACTTTGTGCCGCGTTTCGCAGGTGGTGCACTCCGGCGGCGGCGAACCATCCGGGTACTGGCCACGCAGTCGGTTCAGCACCTCGGTGCGTGCCTCCTGGTTGACGATGGCCTGGTAGACGAATTCATGCTGTCCCAGCGGGGTACCGGTCGGCAGCGTGCAGACGATGTCGGTCCCCTGCTGCGCGCAGCCGGCCGGCAGCGTATCCACGCTCAGGCCTGCGTCGGGCGTATCCACCAGTTGCAACGGCTGCCGCAGCGAAGCACGCTCGACGGTGGCCCGCAGGGTATAGCGCAGCCGGTCACCCGGGCGCACTTCACTGCCACTGGCGGGACCGGACAGCTTTTCCAGCACCACGCGCGGCTCGGCCAGCACGTGCTCGGTACTGCAGGTGCCGATGCAGGTCGGGGTATCGCCACCACTGCCCAGCACCGCGTTGCGGACGCTGCCACTGGCCTGCGCATTGACCAGCGCGCGGTAGCCCAGCGTGTAGGTGCCGGGTGCGGTTCCCGCAGGCAGCGTGCATACCAGCGGATTGCTGGCATTGCAGGTAAAGGAACCCGGCTGGGTCACCGACTGCAGGTCCAGGCCCGCACCCAGGGTATCGGTGAGGGTGAGCACATCGCTGGTCTGCGAGTTGGCGACCACCACCTCAACGCTGTAGTCCACTGCATCCCCCATGTTGACCGGCGATGCCGTGCTGGAGGACTTGCGGTAGGTGACCGTCGCCGCCAGCACCGGCGTGGTGGTGGTGCAGTCGGTGGTGCAGGTATTGGTACCGGTGCCGCTGCCAAGCACGGCATTGCTGACGCTGCCCTTGGCCTGTGCATTCACCGTTGCGGTGTAGTTGACCGTGTAGGTGCCCGGTGCGGTGGCGGCCGGCAACGTACACACCAGCGGATTGGCCGCATTGCAGGTGAAGCCGGTGCTGGCGGTGACTGATCCGAAGTCCAGGCCCTGCCCCATGTTGTCGGTCAGGCTGAACACAGTGGTGGTGCGCGAGCGGCTGACCACGGTGGTCAGGGTGTAGGCGATGCTGTCACCCACCTTGACCGGGCCGGCGGCGGCCGAGGTCTTGCGGTAATCGATCTGGCTGCCTGCCACCGGCGTAGTGGTATCGCAGTTGACGGTGCAGCTCGGGTTGTCACCGCCGCTGCCGAGCACCGCATTGGTCACCTGGCCGGTGGCCTGGGCGTTGACCACGGCGGTGTACGACAGGCTGTAGCTGCCCGGTGCGGTACCGGCCGGCAATGTGCACACCAACGGGTTGGCCGCATTGCAGGTGTAGGCGCCGGCACTGGTCACGCTGCCGAAATCCAGGCCGATGCCCAGCGTGTCGGTCAGCGTCACCACGTCGGTGGTGCGCGAGTTGGTTACCACCGTGGTCAAGGTGTAGGCCAGGCTGTCACCCACCGACACGGGGCCGGCACTGTTCACCGACTTGGCATAGCTCACGCCCGGCGTCGCCACCGGTGTGGTGGTATCGCAGTTGGTCGTGCACGAAGGCGTGTCGGGGCCGGTGCCGAGCACGGCATTGCGTACCGTGCCGCTGGCCTGCGCGTTGACCGTGGCGGTGTAACTCAGGCTGTAGGTACCCGGAACCGTGCCGGCGGGCAGCGTGCACACCAGCGGGTTGGCCGCATTGCAGGTAAAGATGCCCGCGCTGGTCACGCTGCTGAAATCGAGGCCGCTGCCCAGCGTATCGGTGAGGGTGACCACATCGGTGGTGCGCGAACGTGCAACGGTCACGCTGAGCGTATAGCCGATGCTGTCGCCCACCCGCACCGGTCCACCGGTGGAGGCCTGCTTGGCGTAGGTCACCTGCGGGCTGGCCAGTGGCGTGGTGGTATCACAGGCGCCGACACACGTCGGATTGTCAGGACCGCTCGGTACAACAGCATTGCGCACCTGGCCAACAGCCTGCGCATTGACGATGCCGGTATACGAGAACGCGTAGGTTCCCGGCACGGTGCCGGCTGGCAGCGTGCACACCAGCGGATTGCCGGGCACGCAGGTAAAGCCGCCGGCATTGGTCATGCTGCCGAAGTCCAGGCCAGTGCCCAGGGTGTCGGTCAGCGTGGTCACCGCGGTGGTGCGCGCATCGGCAACGACCACGCTCACTGTGTAGGCAACGCTGTCGCCCACCGCGACCGGGCCGGCCGTAGCGCTGGCCTTGGACACCGAAATGCGCGGCGCCGCCACCGGCGTGGTGGTGGTGCAGTTGCTGCTGCAGGTGGGAGTATCGGTACCGGTGCCCACCACCGCATTGACCACCTGGCCACTGGCCTGCGCGTTGACGGTGGCCGCATAGGTCAGGCTGTAGGTGCCCGGCACGGTGCCCGCTGGCAGCGTGCACACCAGCGGATTGGCTGCATTGCAGGTAAAGGCGCCGGCATTGGTCACGCTGCCGAAGTCCAGGCCGGTGCCGAGGGTATCGGTCAGGGTCAGCACGTCGCGGCTGTTGCCGTCGGCAATGGTGACATCGACGGTGTAGCTCACCGTCGCCCCCACCGCCACCGGACCGGTGGTGTTGGAGCGCTTTGCATAGCTCACCCGGGTAACCGGAACGGTCACATCGCTGCGGGTGCAGTGGTTGGCGTCGGTGCAGGCCTCGCCCGGTGCGGGCGGATTGCCACCGTTGAACGGATCGTAGCCACCACCGACGCTGGCGTGGTTGCGCAACAGGCCGCTTGCCGATGCGGACACGATCACAGGCAGGGTGAAGCTGCTGCTGTCACCAGGGGTGCCGGCTGCCGACAACACCTGGCTGCTGGTGCAGGTCACCGCCTGGCCGCTCGCAGTACAGCTCCAGCTGCCGCTGGTCAGGGTGCCGGTCCAGTTCGGCACAATGCCGGCCGGCAGCTGGTCACGCACGGTGATCGCACCTGCCGGTACGTTCGGCGGATTGCCGGTCGGCACATTGGTGGTGTTGCTGATCGTCAGCGTGTACTGGGTGCCAGCCTGGCCGTAGTTCCAGATGCCGCCGGTGGCATTGTTGCCCTTCACCACCTTCAGCGCGGGTGCGGTGATGGTGATCCGGTGGTCTTCCACTTCACCGTCATCGGCCACGCCGGTCGGTTGCTGGATCTGCGCCGCATTGGTCGCATAGCGCAGGCGCACGTAACTGGTACCCGCACTTACCTGCGTGGGCACGGTCCAGCTCAGATTGGCGCCGCCGCCACTGCATGTGGCGATGTTGCTGCGCTCGCCCGTGTCGAATGTGCCGTTGCGGTTGAAGTCGATCCAGCCGGCCACGCTGCCGGTGCCCACACACGCCACCGACTGATTGATTGGGGTCCCGGCCTGCATCACCGTCAGCGCGTACGTCGTCGGCCAGGCGTTTTCTTCGTTGGGGTTGCCTGCGGGGAAGTTGTCGTCGCCCTTCGCATCGACGCTGTAGCTGCTGCGCTGTTCGGTATCGGGCCCAACGGTGCCGAGGAAGTCGGTCAGCGGCGGTGCCAGGCCACCCGGTGTATAGCCGGCGGTATTGATGTTGGTGGGCGTGGCGTTGACCGGCAGGCCATCTGGCCGGAACTGCAGGTCGTCCACCACGTGCATGGCATCGCCATAGCTCTGCGGCGCGTCGCCGAAGTCGGCGTACGGCACCAGCAGGCCGATGGCGATGGCGGTGGTGCCGCTGCCGCGCATCGAAAAGCCCATGTTCACCGCAAAGCTGCCCGGCGCATGCGCGGCATTGTCGAAATTGAGGAAGGTGACCGCAGCGGTGTTGTTGTCGTTGCCTGGTCCAAAGCGGACCACGCTGTTCGCACCGATCATCGACTTGGTGACGTTGTATGGGCCAGCACCGACGTTCTTGCGCACTTCGACCACGTTCCAGGTACCGCGCGCGGTGGCCTCGACGAACTCGCCGCTGTTGTTGATCGACTCGGCATCGGCCATCACCACGCCGCGCAGGCGGTAGGGCGTGCCGCCCAGCGTCGAGACGCAGTTGATCTCGAAAGACGATGTACCGCTGCTGCGCGATATCCCCGCGATCAGCTGATTGGCGCCGCCGGTACCACCGACGTTGTACAGGTCATCCAGACTGTCACCGCTGAAATTGCCTGGACGATAGCTCTGCAGGAGGCCACCACCGCTGATGTTGGCCAGGCTGCAGGTGACGTTGAGGTCGATGCCGGAGGCGATCGGCATGGAAATCGACGACGTGTCCCCGTTGTTCAGCGTCACCCCGTGCGTGCCCAGGTCGGTGCCGCCACCCCAGGTCAGCCACAGCACGGTGTTGCGGTACGGGCTGCTGCCGCCGGTCGCGTAGGCTGCAGCCCAGGCCAGCGATGGCAGCATCGCCGACAGCAGCAACAGCAGGCCCGCGGCCAGGCATCGTCCGGTCCGGCCGGGGCGTGCACTTTTTCCAGGATGAACGGATTCACCGCCCGCGCTGATGCGCGACGTCGTCGACTGCCACATGTCTGTTTTCCCCGTCGTCGGCCCGCCGAGGGCCGCTGCTCAGTGGATAGCCCGGGGGTCTTTCGATTTCCGTCCCGGCCTCACATGCACAGTTGTAGCAACCGCCCCCTCGGCCGTCATGCACGGATCCGGCAGCCCGACCGCCCTTTCCGGCAATTCGTCACGCATTTTCGGAGCCCGGGCGAGATGCCTGGTGGACGCGCGCAACAAAAATGCCGCCGGGCCATGGGCTACCGGCGGCATTGAAGTGGAAGGGGAATCGCGCCGCGCGTGGCGGCCGCCGCGCTGCTACCAGGGCACGAAGAGCAGGATCAGCACGATCACCAGCAGCACTGCAGCGACGGTCAGCAGCACGTTGCGCTGGCGCCAGGAAGGCTTGGGGGTGCCGGGGGTATTCATGGGGGCGCTCCTAGGCAACCGTTGGGGACGCCACCAGACTGCCGAGTCCGGCTGCAGCAGCGCGTGCAGGTGATGTGCACCGCGAGTGCAGAGCCCGGCACCCTCCGCTCAATCGGCGGGACAGGCCATGAACAGCAGCTCCGCCGTAGATTCCTGTTCAATCGCGACGAATCCGAGGTTGCGATACAAGGCCACCGCGGCCACGTTGTCGCGATACACGCGCAGTGTCAGCCGCCGGACGCCTTCCTTCAGCGCCTGCCTGCTCAAGGATTGCATCAGCACACGCCCAAGGCCACGCCCGCGCGCCTGCGGAGAAACAATGATGCGACCGAGATGGGCGGTATCCGCTCCGGTCAGCCAGTACTGGCCGAAGCCAAGGCAGTTGTCCTGCGGGTCCAGCAATACCCAGCCAGGGCGGACTTCCAGTTCCAGGGCGTGGGCCAGGCGATCCGGCGCCAGCGGAAATGCGACGCCGGGCCCTGCCCAACGCTGGGTGGCCGCGGCCGAATCAAGCCAGCTGACGATGGTGGCGTAGTGCAATGACTGCACAGGCTGCAGGTGCTCGGACATGATCATTTGCGAAGGGATGTCACTCCGCACTCTAGCCCAGGGCAGCTACCAGCAAAGAAGGCAGGCCGTGACCCGCCCCGATCCGCGCTGCCACCTGCAAGCCGGAACCATGAGGACTTTCACGATCGACTGTGGTGACCCCGGCCCGATTCGAACGGGCGACCTTCCCCTTAGGAGGGCCCTTCCACCTATCTATCAATCAATAGCTTAGAGGTGGCCGGGGACCGGCTCGGGGCCATTTCGCTCAAACGCCCCGCCGCAGCTGCTGCAGCCCTGCCCTCACCCGCGGTTTCTGCGGATCCCTCGCCCTGGGCTTGGTCGCTGCCGGCGGCTTGCGCGGCTCGAGCGCTTCTTTGACCCGCTCCAGCTCCGTTGTGCCCGCCTCGGCCAGACGCCGAGCCTGCTGCAGCTGCTCTGGGGTGGGTGGCAATCCGGGCATCGGCGGCGGCAGTTCGGTGGGCGTACTGTCCACCAGCCGGGCTACCGCTTCCCGCAGCCTCAGCTCGGGGTAAAGCCTGGCCGCGCACCACCGCTCGGCATAGCGCTTGCCCTGCTGGATGTTGGCCGCACGCACGTCCTTGGTCTGCCACATCTTCTTGACGTCCATGTACACGCGCGCGCCGCCATCCTGAGATGGCGACACATGCGCGACCTGCCGGCCGCTCCACCACAGCAACCAGCCGCCCCCCGTCTGGACCCAACCAGAGGGTGGTGGCGCTGAGCGGAAACCTTGATAGCCGTGCGATAGAAGCATGGCCGGAAGGGTACGGCCGGACGTCTCAACCGCTGCGATTCGCTCAATCGTCAGTCTTAACCGCTCAGACTGGCCTACAGAGCACATCTCGCACTTCGCCATAGGAATCGACCTACAGCCGTATAGGCAATTATCTGATTGCTAGCCACCCGGCGCACTGAGATTGTTCGCGTGCTGTGCAGCACTACCCTACTCATGGAGAGACGGAAGTGAATTCGAAGCGAAACGATCGTAGAACTGCCCGCCCAACGTTGCGTCACCGATTACTGTGCGCATCTCTTCTTCTCATGTCAGCCGGCGTTGCACAAAATGCCTTCGCAGGCCAGTGGGTTCAAACTGGCCGCGTGCTCCTGCTAGATACCGAGGGTATCGCGCCTTACATCGTCTCGTGGACAAACACGTGCCAAGGCGGAGTGGAAGGACCCTCCGGCCTCTACACCTACGGGGATTGGGGTCCAGAGGGTCTTGGCTCGTGCCCCTCTGACGCGAACACGGGCTGGGCGCAAAATATGGGGGGAAGCTTTGGCTACTGCAGACCCGAACCCGAAAATCTTGGCGGGGGCTACTCCTGCACCGAGTACTCGCACACATTCGGCGGCCAAACTTACACGGGAGCAATTCCGGCAACGTGTAACGTGCCTGGGACCTACGCCATCAGCTACATGCGGCGCGCGGAACTCGTTTACTCCGGCAACGGAAACATGCCCAATGACTACTACGACCGAACCAACGAAGTCTCTGCCGAGTTCTACTGCCAGCAGTAGGCTGAAGCAGGACGCCTGACCGATTCAGAACCAACAGTCCCCGCGCAAGCGGGGACAATTGCCTATAGCCCCCGGCAATTTCATATGGCTCCGAGGTCCTTCACGACGGCTTGGTTCTTCTGCAGGAAGCTAGCCAGCAGCCGGCCCCCAGGCACCTGACGTCCCTCCTGATTATTGAGCCAAGCAGCTTGGCTCTTTCCCGCTGCGAGCAAATCAGCTGCGGCGAAGCTGTCCGGCCTACCTGCCAACGGCTCTCCGGGCGAAGCCTAGCCCCCATCCAATGTTTGCACAGTTCTGCGGGAACTGTCGCTCTTGGCATAGGCCGTGGCCCCCATCCGGCCGTTCTTTGGCGACCAGCCCCCAAGCACCAACTCGGTCCCGAGATTCTCCAGCGGAAGACTCGCCTCGGCCACCGCCTTCTCGCAGTTCGGCCAAAGCTGGTCAATCACCAGACCCAGCTCTGCGGAGAGTTGCTCCATCGTGAAGTCGGCGCGGGAACTGGCCTGCCAACTCGTAGATGCGGAGGAAGAACTGGGTAGAGCCGCGCGTGGCCAGCACCAGGTTGTGCTGAGGGATCAGCAACAGCTTTGCACCTGCCGAATGAGCACCCGTGCGGGCATCTTCAGCCAAGGTATCCACCGCGACAACGAGGTGGTACTGACCCACCCCGCACCCGACAACCTAGCCGATGCCTGGCGACAGCTTCTTCCCACCATTGCCGCCAAGCATATGGATGACAGTAGCGCTCTCTTCACCGCAGCCTTTCAGCAGTCTCTAACCGTATTGACCGAGCAAGTGGGCGAAGTCCGTGGCCGCTAAGCAACTCAGGGAAGGGCCGGGGCGGCGCTGCTCAGGCGGCCCACCTTCAAGGGTCCACCTGCGCTTGGCGCTCTATCCGGAAGAGAGTGGCGCCTGTAGGGCTTTTCCTACATTTCTGCGAGGCAAACAACTATCGACCTAGCCGCACAGAGTTGGGAAGGTTGGAAACATGAAATATTCATGAACAGCGACAGGATGTGAATGCTGTGACCTCGCTCTCGCGCTAATGCAAAGGAAAGAAATGAATCAGAGAAGCAGAGTCTTAATTCTCTCTGCGTCGATCATCGTGGTCGGAGCGGGGATGTGGTACGGGTGGACTTCAATGGTAAAAAACCAGAATGAGACCTCACTCTCATTGGATCCACCAAGCCATCATGAGCAAGCCGCTGCGGATCAAGCACCCTCCCGCACCAGCCCTACCGCGGCCTCGGCACCAAGCTCCCCAGCTAACAGAGCAATCCGGGTCCGGCAACTATCTGGAAAGGCCTTCGCGGTAGAAGACTTTGGCCCCATTCCAAGTGGCACTGTCGACAGCGTGATAGCGGAACTTTCCCCACTGGCCCTCGCTGGCGATGCCACGGCTTCTTATGGAGTATTCCTCAAACTCAATCAGTGCACGGACGTAACCAGACGCGCGTCCCGAGGAGCCGATCTAGGTGTAGCTGCCGATGTCGCCAAGGCCTGCTTGGATATCTCGCAAGAGACTGCCGAAAGTTCCAGCAAATGGCTATCCCTTGCGGCAGAGCAAGGGAACATCGGAGCACGTCTGCTTTATTCAGCCGACTCCGAGTCAGCTCTTGGCGGACCCGCTGAACTGCTGCGAGATCCGGATCGCACTAAAGAGTACAAGCAGAAAGCCGCTGGCTATCTGCAAGAGATGGCATCCCAAGGCAACGTAGATGCGCTGCTACAACTTGGGAATGCCTACCACGCTGGGGTGCTTGTCGACGGCGACCCCGTCGCAAGCCGAGCATATTTCGAAGCCGTTCGCCTAGCTGATCCTTCGATAGTCCCAGCTTTGCAAGTAAGCACTTTGGACAAGGCACTGAGCGCACAACAGCTATCAATGGCTCTAAGAAAAGGAAATCAAATATATGATTCGTGCTGCCGATAGATTTTCATTTCGAATTCCTCGAAGGAAAGCGGTATTCATTCTAGTTACTGCCGCTGGACTGGCCCTTGCCGCTAGCACTCTTGCTTTCGAACGCGGCCCATACCTCTGTACTGACTGCGCAGTAGCTTCGCCCGTTCCGGATGCAAGAACGCTAGAGACCCTAAAGCGTTCGCGTGCTCCGATTGACTATGTGCCGCTCTTCGCATGGGCGACGGGAACGACATACCAGATCTGCAACCCAACCCATTGCACTGTCTATCATGAAAATTTCGAAGGCAACTGGGTAGGTGAAGGCCAGACCGTGCGACAAGGCGAGCTTCCCCAGCCCATCGATGAAGGCGATGGTGCAGGCTCCGGAGGCGGGATGGGTGGCGGCGGCGGCTCCGGCGGCGGACCTGGCGGTGGCTTCGGAGGTGATGAGTGCTCAGTCGTTCCTAAAACTGGCAACGCTTGCACCAGCTCAAATGGCATCACCCACTGCCAAACGATCGATAGCAGCTATGTCGATTGCGGATTCGGCTGATCGCTAGTCGAAGAACCTAGCCCTAATCCAGGACGTCCGGGGCTGCACGTTACCGGGCGTTCTTTCGGGCAAAGTCCTGAAAGGCCAGTGCTGACCAAACTCAGGACAGCCATCGACCTAGTAGAAATAGCCGGAATAGCACATGGCCGACATCTGACGCCAAGGCCCGTGTATGAACGGTGATGCAGCCCGACACTTTGCCGGACTGCAAGAGAGTTACAGGAATATGTAGCCCAAGAGCTTCTCGAATTGCGCCAAAGCTTCGCCCTCACAGTTCGAAGACAGGGTATCGAAGTGATCCTTCGTCAACTCAATGTAGCAGCGATATAGAGGCACAGTTCCTGGCAACTGAGTCGATGCCAAATAGCCCTCGAAGTAGCCAAAATAGTTCGGCTGATTCTGCCCTTCACAGCCAGGATCATTCGTGCTGAAGTACTTGTGATCCCAGTTGGTGTCCTTGCTCCACATGTAGCAGACGTACATTGGCCGAGCATCTGCGAAGTAAGTGGTGGACACAAAGCCCAGCGTACCCTCTTTCCTCCACCCCAGGTCCTCCCAGTTGTTCGGCATCTCGTGGTAGGAAAGATGGTTTTTCGTCTTGTTGTTGAAAAGTCGAAAAACCTCTCGGCCGGTAAAACCGCCGGGACGGTCAGACAACGGCGCGGCGAGTACGCTTACCATGGAGCTCTCATCCATCGGCAACGCCGTCGGCTCATTCGCGACGGCACCAGACGCTGCCATGCTCATAGCGAGTAGAACAAACAACTTTTTCATGATTTCCCTTCTATCCATGCGAGCGTCTTGCCCGCACGACTATGCTACATAGATGAGAGGGTCTGATCTGTGACCTATAACCTCATCAGCCGAACCCCAGCGGCACCTCGGTCAGGTCCACGATGAAGATCGTGGCGTTCTGCGGCCCCATCGTTACCCCACCAACGGGGAACGTATTGGTGATCAGGGTCTGCTGCATGACCTGCAGCCGGGAGATGAACACCCGGTTGTCGCTCGTCATGTGGAAGTAGTCGGCCGTCATCGTGCATCGATCCTACGACGCCGAGTTTTAGTAGAACCGTGGTAATGGGATTGCAATGCCGATCTTGACGCCCGGGAAGAACTGCCCGATCTCGATTGGTGGGCCAGCCACCGAAGGCAGAGAAATCACCTGCAGCACGCGGAGCGCCTTGCGTCTTGAGCCATAGAAGACGCCACCGCTTTCGTCTCGCATCCTTAGGCCAACCGGTCCGGCAGCTGCGCGGGTCTCATCACTGAATGCGTAGTACTCAAACACCTTGTTCGGTGCGCCAGCGGACGCAAACACGAAATAGCTTAGGCCAGATTGGACGATCGAAAACCCGGTTACCGTCGAGACCGAATCGTTGATGTAGCGGCACACGTGAAGGTTTGTCGTGCCGGGCCGAACAGCTCTTCGCAGCGGGCGGCCGACATGCCCCCGAAAGACTCGCTGCGATGGGACCATGGGTTAAGGCTGATGGTGAAGTCGTGACCCCGGCGCTTGGCGCCGTACTTTCCGCCGACCGCGGGGTGATGTACCTCGGCGGGAATCGGCATGTCGCCGAGGTCAATGCCATGGCTGTGGGCCACGATGCAGCCGATCTCGGCGATGGCGTCCATCCGCTGCTGCTGAGCAACAGTCGGCTTGCCGGTTGAGCGGCCGCGCTTCATGCTTGCGCCCTCGCATCAAGGAGGCAGATATGCAAGGACTGAAATCGTATTGCTGGCAGCTTGAACCCTTTGGGTGGCCATGCCTGACTCAGTCGGAATGGGCTTCGTGGATTCAGGTGGCTGCCGCGATAGTGGGCATAGCCCTTGCCCTCTATATTCCAGTTCGCATGAAGCGTTTAGACGATCTGGAACGCATGCGATCCGTAGTGGCAAGACTGGCCGTGCTCAAAGCGTTTGGCTCCACCTTGTGTGGCGCTGTCCAATCCAGCGCGAAGATTGAGTCTGTGCCACGGGTGGATGTTGAAACAGCCAGAAGCGCGTGCGATGCGCTGATAAAAGATGTCAACACGGATGCGGTTTTCTTGAAACCATTGGGAGAGGCTATAGAAACGTCTAGAGCAATGCTCCAAATTTGGGAGAGCATCGCATCGGGATTTGTGGAGCCGAGGAGAGAATGGAATGCGGTGCAGAAGCACTATGCTGATCTCTCCAGCGCCCACCAGCAGGCCCATGATCTCCTCGAGAAATGGGGCAGCAAGCATCGGCTGGCGCTCGCTTTTCATGGTTGAAAGATGTTTCGCGCCGCCCTCCCCGGCTGCTGCCGGCCATTGACCATCCGCCAGTAGTCCGCGCGCACGTCGTCCAGCATGACGTGCGCGTAGTGGTCACCGATCCATGCGGTGATGCCCTTGAAGAAGGCAGCGAAGTCCTCCTCCTCCATCGAATCGAATGCCAGGGATTGCGCCACCTTCACTGGAATGGTGCGGATCTCCGGCAGCACCGCCGCCAGCACCTTTCGCGCGCCCGCACCCAGCACCGTCTCTGCGGCACCCAGGAGCGCCTTCACCACCGGGCTCGCGTCCATCTCCACCATCTCGCAGCAGATGCCCGACTCCAGCTGCACCTGCTTCAGCGCGGCGTGCGCGTCCAGTTCGCGGAAGGCCTCGACGTTGTCCACCAGCAGGTGGCCGATGACGTGGGCCAGGCGGTGGAAGGTCGCATTGCGGGAAGCCTTGATTTCCAGCCGGTACTCATGGCCGACGCGGTAGCCGCGGTGCTTCGCCAGCCTGCGATCGATGTCGTTGCTCGGGGCGAACGCGCCGATCTCCTCGCCCGTTGCCGGGTCGACCAGGCGCATGCACGTGGCGCAGATGGGCCGGCTGGCCCGCTTCGTGCGGATCTTTCTCGCTGCTGCGGTCATCGCCGTCATGCGGCACCTGCTTGAGGCAGGTGGGCGGCCAGATCCGCTTGTAGCCGCGCACAAGGACACCGTGAGCGACTGGTTCTCAACCGATGCCAAGGCGGCAGGAATCGGCGTGAGCCTCCACCGGCTGCGGCACACCTTCTGCGCCCACATGGTCATGGCCGGCGTACCGCTTCGCCGGGTGCAGATCCTGGCAGGGCATGCCGACTACGCCACTACAGAGAAGTACTACGCGCATCTGACCCCTGAGGGCGATGACGGAGCCGTGGCGAAGCTAACCTATTGATTTGCCGTTGTGACCACTGTGACCAAAGCATTGAGAAATGCCGAGGAATACAGAAAATCGGCCGCACAGGAATCAGCGTAAGTGCCTGATTTATGGTGACCCCGGCCCGATTCGAACGGGCGACCTTCCCCTTAGGAGGGGGACGCTCTATCCAGCTGAGCTACGGGGCCATCGGCAGCGGCAAAGGATACCGTGTCCAGCTGAATGGACCAAGCGGAGGATGTTCTGCACGGGATTCAGAGTGGATATGCTGGCCCGCCGCGACCCGTTGTGAACTGGATGTCCGACGTCTGGCGAACGCTCTCCACCCTGGGCGACAGCCGCTGGCTGCTGCCGATGGCTTTGGTGCTGCTGTTTACCCTGCCACCCACCGACAGGGCTTTGAAATGCCGGTGGCTGATCGCCATCGTGCTTACTGCGACCGTGACGCTCGCTTCCAAGCTGGCTTTCATGGGTTGGGGGGTGGGCATCAAGAGCCTGCATTTCACCGGTTTTTCAGGACATGCGGCCATGTCCAGCGTTGTCTATCCTGTTGTGGGTGCGATTCTGGCAGGCCCCAACCGCGCCCACCGACGAATCGGCCTGGCGGCGGGATGCGCTCTTGCAGCGGCGATTGCCTGGTCACGAATTCCATTGCATGCCCACAGTTTGTCCGAGATCGTTGCCGGGCTGACGCTGGGGCTGGGCTGCAGCACAGCAGTGTTGTACACCGCCCCGCCCTCTCGTCGTGCCAGCGTGCTGGCCATCGCCGCCGCCGCACTTGTCGGCGTGGTTCTGCCCCTCGCTCTGCCCGACATTCATTCCCACCAAGCAGTGATTGCAGTGGCAAAACTCATCTCCGGAAGAGCGGAGATCGACCCGCATCCGTGAAAACTGCCAACGCAACTACACATTTCCTTCACTTTCCTTGACAGGGCAAATGAATAGCAGCCAACATAGCGGTGGAAAAATTTCCCTCACGGAGTAGGAGACCCCGTAGATGAAGAAGATGATTGCCGCTCTGGCCCTCCTGGGCCTGTCCTCGCCAGTGTTTGCCCAGGAAGTTCCGGCAACGGAAGTCGCCTCTGAAGGCGTCGCCGCGACCGTAGCCGGCACCGAGGCCGCGGGCCTCTCGACCGCCGCGATTGTCGGCACGAGCGTCATCGCAGTTGCTGCTGGCGCCGTGCTGTACAGCGTTGCCGGCGACAGCACCAGCAGCCCGAGCGATCCGGGTGGCAATCCGGGTAACCCGGAAGAGCCGGGTACCGGTGGCACCGGTGGTACGGGTGGTACGGGTGGTACCGGCGGCACTGGTCGCTGATCCAGCCGTTGCCGGCCTCAAGCCCTCGCCGGGCAGTAGCTTGGCGAGGGTTTTTTTATGCGTGTCGAATTTCCTTACTCCAATGACCAAGAAGTTGACCTGTCTCGCGGCTGCCCTTTTGGCAACCGCTACCCTGCCCGGCTGCCTGCTGGCCCCCGGCCAGCACCTGCGTCACAGCGACGTCTCACGCGGCCAACAGAGCGACGACCGCCAGCTCGAGCTGATCACCATCACGCCCAAGCTCATCGCCATGGATCGAGCGACGCAGGGCGAGCAGGTCCTTCCCTCCGAACTGTTCGACTACCAACCGCCGGAGTACACCGTCGGCATCGGTGACATTCTCTACATCACCGTCTGGGATCACCCAGAGCTGACCGTGCCGGCCGGGTCGCAGCAGCAGGGCAACCTGGCAGGCCGCTTGGTGCAGAGCGACGGCTCACTGTTCTATCCCTACATCGGCAAGATACAAGCCAAGGGCAAGACGCCGGTCGTCCTGCGCGAAGAGATAAGCCGGCGCTTGGCCCAGTACATCGAATCACCCCAGGTCGATGTCTCCATTCTTACCTACGGCAGTCAGCGCGTATGGGTCACCGGCGCTGCCGAACGCTCGGCACCGATCGCTTTGGGCACCTCGCCGTTGACCCTGGCTGACGCTATCAGTCAAGGCGGTCTGAACGTCAATCAGGCTGACCTATCCGGCGTGCGCCTCAGCCGCGGTGGCGCTACCTATACGATCAATCTGGAAACACTTGCTACCCAGCATGGCGGTCGTCAGTTGTTCCTGCAGGACGGGGACTCAATCTTCATCCCCTACCTGGATCGCAAGGAAATCTTCGTGGTGGGTGAAGTCAATCTTCCCGGGGCGTACAGTTTCCGCACCGGTGATGTATCGCTGAACCAGGCCCTGGGCCGCGCCCGTGGCCTGACCCAGGAAACGTCCGCGGGCAACGCGGTTTATGTGATCCGCGGCAGCAAGGATCTGGAAACAGCTCCCTCCACGGTTTACCAGTTGGAAGCTCGGTCCCCCACTGCATTCGCGGTGGGCAGCCAGTTCATGCTCCAACCGGGCGATGTGGTCTTCGTCGGTGCGGCCGGCGTCACCCGTTGGAACCGCTTCGTGAACCAACTGCTGCCGTTCACCAACATCCTGTACACCGCCGCCCGCACGGAGAACGAAGTCGGGAACAAGTGACATGACGCGCATGGATGTGCTCTCGGCGCGCGGCAGCATGTGGCGCGCCCTTCACTGGATGATGGCCCTATCCGTTCTGGTGATGATGGCAGGTTGCACCACCGCCAGCCGTGCAACCAGCAACTCCTTCCGCCTGCTGTTCAAGCAGCAGGTGGTGGCCACTCCGGAACAGGTCGGCGCAAACCGCTTTCCACAGGCGCAGTTGAAAGCGCCCGATCTGTCAGCAGTGATGGTGTTGGGTTACGTCGATGAGGGTCGCCAGAGCTGGTATGCCGGAAGCAAGGCAGTGTTCCAACTCGACAGCACTGGGCTGGTAACAGGCGTTTCGAGCCCGGACCGGCAGCTCCAGGCCCGCATCATCGGAGCGTCGCCGTTTGCCCGGTTGCAGGCGCTCAGCGCGAGCACCACCGTCCAGCGGGAGTACGACTGGATTCCCGGCTATCGCATGGGGGTGCAAGCCACGGGCACACTGACCCGCGGTGACATGGAGACGATCAGCATCCTGGGTAAGGAACGATCCCTGGTGCGCTTTGACGAGCGCATCGAAGGCGGCCTACGCGCACACAACATCTACTGGGCAGATCCCGTCACAGGCTTCATCTGGAAGAGCAGGCAGCAACTGGGCCCGTCCTACGCCGTGGAGCTGGTGCAGCTCAAGCCATACCGCCCCGCAAAGGATTGACCATGGCATTGCGACTCTTGCTCCTGCTGGCAACGCTGCTTGCTCCGGGCGCTGCCCTCGCAAGCGGATCTGCCGCGCAGGGCAATCTCGAGGTTGTCGCCGAAGGTGCATTGCAAGCGCCGGGCGGCTACTCAATGACTGCAGGCACCCGCCTGTCCCAGCTTCTCGCAACCACACAGCCCACCAGAAACGCATATCTGCCCGGAATGGCCCTGTATCGGCAGAGTACGCGCCTGCAGCAGGTTCGATTGCGGGCGGGCCTGCAACACGACCTGGACATGTTGGAGCAGCACCAGGATCCGGAGATCGTAGAGGCCGCGACAGCGTTGTCGCGTTGGCTGCAGGATCATCCTGCAACGGGTCGCAGGCCGCTCCCCATCAACGATATGCGCCTGATGCAGGTTCAGATGGACAGCGATCCAATCCTTGAACAGGGAGACGCGCTGCGTGTGCCCCGTCGACCGACGACGATCACCGTACTGGGCGCAGTCGATTCAGCCTGCGAACTCCCCCACCAGTCGCTGCGCGACGTGCATGACTACCTGCGCGACTGCATCGTCACGAGTGCTGCCGACCGCAATGATCTCTATGTCGTACAGCCGGACATGACTGTGCAGAGGATCGGCATCGCGCCATGGAACCGCGCTGGCCCGCAGGCAGTCGCACCCGGCGGCGTCATCTTCGTACCGCTGCGCCAGCATGCCATCGATGCAGTCGACAGCGCCTTCAATGCCGAGTTCGCGGCATTCATCGCTACCCAGGCCCTGCAACCGTGATCCGTTCCACCCACAAGCCCGTCTGTGCTACGCGCCCAGCTGCATTCGCTCTGTCGTTGCTAGCGCTTTCACTGGCGACCGAACTGCATGCGCAACAGGCTCCGCCCCCAACCGCCAGCGAATGGGGTGGCATCGGCTTGCTGCAAACGCCGACCGCACGCATGGCCGAGGACGGAGACATTGCATTCACTGCTTCGCACAACTCGCCCTACAGTCGCTACAACCTGACGCTGCAGCCATTCCCGTGGCTGGAGAGCTCGTTCCGTTACATCAACGTTTCCAACATCCGTTACGGCGCCTCAGACTTCAGCGGGAACCAGAACTACAAGGACAAGTCGATCGACTTCAAGGTCCGTCTTTGGCGCGAAACGCGCTGGACGCCCGACCTGGCATTCGGTGTCCGGGATCTTGGTGGTACGGGCTTCTTCTCAAGCGAATACCTCGTTGCCAACAAGACATTTGGACCGATCGATGCATCGGTGGGCCTTGCGACCGGCTACATCGGCAATCGAGGTGATTTCTCGAACCCATTGGGTGCGGTCGACGACAGGTTCAAGGACCGTCGACCGATTCCGGGGAGTGACATCAATCAGGCGGGCAAGTTTGGCCTCAGCAACATGTTCAAGGGGCCCGTGGGCATCTTCGGCGGCATCACCTACCAGACCCCCTGGGACCCGCTGCTCGTCAAGATCGAATACGACGGCAATGACTACAAGCGCGAGCCGCGCTGGAATCATCTGGAGCAGAGCTCGCCGGTCAACGTCGGCCTGGTCTATGCCCCCAACCGCAACGTGGAGTTGACGGCAGCTTGGGAGCGCGGTGAAGCCGCGATGTTCTCGCTGACGCTGCGGGGCAATCCCGGCCATGCGCCGGCCGCACCAAAACCCTTCGACCCGCCACCGTTCAAACTCGAACGAAGTACCACTGTTACTCAAATTCCGTCGGCCGATACACAATCCGATTGGCAGAAAATTGCTGGACAGCTTGGTGAGAATGCGGGTTTCCGCGTCGACAGCATTTCCCGACGCGGAAGCGAACTGATCATCGAGGGCTACCAGAATCTCCATGCAAGCGCCCCAAAGGGAATGGGGCGCGCAGCGCGCATCCTTGGCAACAGCCTCGACGACAGCTACGACTGGTACACGTTCCGCACGACACGCTTGGGCATGTCCACCGTGGATATGTCGCTCAAGCGCGAGACGTTCGAGGCCTATCTCCTGGGACGCGCAAGCGAGGACGATCTGCGACGCGCCACGGAGATCAGCGCGCCCGCAGATATCCGAACCGACAGCCTCTACAAGGCAACCAATCGCCCTTGGGGAGGTGGTTTCAGCCTTGGCTACCGACAGAACCTCGGCGGCCCCGACGGATTCATCCTCTACCAGATATCCGCGAACGCCAGCGGCAGCGCCTTCCTGCGCCCGAACATCTGGCTGACCGGCGCACTGAGCGCGGACATCATCAACAACTACGACAAGTTCCGATACGATGCGCCCAGCAGGGTACACCGGGTCCGCACGGACATCCGAAAGTATCTGAGCACCTCGGAAGTCACCATGCCCAACCTGCAGTTCAATGTTGCAGGAAGGCTGGGCAAGGATCTTTACGGCATCGCGTATGCCGGCTACCTGGAATGGATGTTTGCCGGCGTCGGTGGCGAACTTCTCTACCGCCCCATGGGCCAGTCATGGGCCGTCGGCGCCAACCTCAATCACGTGCAGCAGCGCGATTTCGATCAGCACTTCGGTCTTCGCGACTACCGAGTAACAACCGGACATGCCTCACTCTACTACTCGTTCGATGCTCGCGAACGGATCGTGGGCTCTCTTTCCGTCGGCCGCTACCTCGCAGGCGACTATGGCGCCACTGTCAATGTCGCGCGCGTGTTTGACAATGGGATGAGCATGGGCGCCTACGTCACCAAGACCGACATGTCGGCCAAGGACTTCGGGGAAGGCAGTTTCGACAAGGGAATCTACTTCAGCATCCCCTTCGACAGCGTCCTGCCCCGCTCCACCCGCGGCAGCGCGACGATCAACTGGGCACCGCTGATCCGTGACGGCGGCGCGATGCTCGGCCGCAAGTACCCGCTCTACAGCATCACAGGGGAGCGCGACGAACGTTCGTTCTACAACAACATCAGGTCGATGTCCGACTGAAGTGCCCCGCACGGCAACTGGTCGCCGAACATTCCGACGACCATTGCCGCCTGGAGAGCAGGATCTGCCGCCGTCTGCACATCGCACAACCACAGGCGACGTTCCGCGGGATTCAGACTTCAGATTCTGCGTGCAGCGGATGCGCCTGCGCCTGCGCGGCAGGTGCGCCGACTATCAGCATCCAACCGGCGCCGCTCTCCGCGGCTGCAACCAACGCGCCGGCACGCCAATAGGTCCGCAAACAGAATCATCCTGGCCCCCTCTGAAACCTTCGATAGGAATAGGAATACATGAACATCACCAAGAACATGAATGAGGTGATGTTCGACGTCTTCACGAAGTAGGACTCGGTTAGATTCGAGCCGAGATAGAGAACAAAGAAGGAAAGGATGGCAATCTTCTCTCCGCTGACCGGGAACCGGGAAGCGTTCACATAGAGTTTGACGCCAATCACGAAGAAGATGATTGCGCCGATGACTCCGAGATTCAGCAGCAGGTCGACATAGCCATTGTGGGAGTCTTCGGGCACGAAAACGCCGAGCCCGATATTGGAAACATAGGACCTGTAGCTACCCCCATAGAATCCATCCAGTCCAAACCCGAACAGCCAACGCCCCTCTTTGTTGATTCCATCCAAAGCGCCCTGCCAGATTGTTGCACGACCGGTCAAAGGTATCTCCACACCAAGGACCTGGATGTAGTCGTGATTGCTGCCCACTTCACCAAACGAGATCTGGCTGGTTGCAAATCCCAGTAGTATCAGGCCCACAACGGAGGCTAGGACGGGCACCATCGACAGTCGAATGATCTTCCACTGAAACGCAAACGGCACGAATGCAAGCATCAACCCCATTGCCTGAGAAGTCCGTGAGTTCGACAAGAACAGGCTGACAGCACAGAGCACCATCCACGTCATGTCGCGGATCGTCAGTCGGCGCACCTGCATGACAGCTTGCAACCCAATGAAGAACAGCAGGAAATAGATCAGGCGGCCGAATGTATTCTTCTGTGCATAGATGCCATTGAGGGAGTTCTGTCCATCAATGACGTGGAACGCCAGCACGGGAACAATCAGGGCAAGAGCCAGGCATATGGCAAGAATCACCTTCATGGCAACAGTCACCTGTCCGACAAACACTTCGAACGGCATCGCCTTGACCAGGTGATTGGCAACGATGATGACGCCAATGAAGGACGCGTACTTTAGCCAGAAGTCCAGCGACTCCGCATTGAGTGCCAGTCCAAGAATGAGAATGTAGGCAAGAAGGAACAGAAGATACCTGTTGACCGTCAGGATCGTTCCGCGCATGCACGACAGAATGAAGGCGTAGCCATACACAAGAAGCACCGCTACGTGATGAAGCTGCAGACCGCCGATACTTTCCAGCCCCCAGACCATCGGCCCGATCGACAGCGGAATCCACGCGTAGAGAAGCACACGGTCGGATAGTTTTGCCTTGATTACCGTACTCATGCAGACGCCTTCCTACCCCTGAATTCCTGAACCCTGCCACGCACATCGTGGTAGACAAGCGGCAGCACCATCGCCCCACGCTGGACCATCTCCATGTAGAGTCGAGCAACAACTCCGAAGCCCTGCGCTCCCCGGTCCCTAAGCGTGGCTGGCAGTTGCCTATAGAAGCACGTCAATCGTCCGTGGTAGTCGCGGTACGCCGCCCGTCCAACGCTAGCAGCGCGCACTCCATTCGCCCAACGCGGCAGCGTGTAGAAGTAGACCTCCTTGGCAATACAGCGCCCGATCCGATCACCATCGCTGACACCGTGCTGAGCCAGGTGGGACAACGCGACCAAGAGGTCCGAACCTCGACTGAAATTCCCGTGGATGCTTGAGCTCTCTCGCACGCCGTAACAGTAGCGGACATCCGCATCAAGATGGATGCACCGGGAATTAACAATCCAAAGCGGTACTACCGCCAGATCCTCATGAATGACGCCCTCGAGAAACTGCATGCCCTCGGACATGAACAGCTCACGGCTGACGATCTTGTTCCATGCGCTGTGGCCCATCGCGTCGATCTTTTGCACTGAACGCGAAGCAACGCTTTCGGAAGTTCGCGCGGGCTGATAGCGATCCAGCTCGATACCCGTTGCTACGTTCACGCGGCGGAAACCTGTGACGACAAGATCACAGCCCCCCCACCGCAGCTGCTGCAGCAAATGCGCGGGCGTGCAGGGCTCAAAAACATCATCCACATCCACAAACCAGAGGTAGCGGCCGACGGCAGTCGCAGCCCCCAGATTCTTGGCGCGGCCCTGCCCTCCGTTCTCCAAGTGCAGGACACGGATGGATGGGTGCGACGAAGCACTCGTATCCAGCATCTCCGCAGTTCCATCGACGGAGCCGTCATTGACCAGAACCAGTTCCACATCGCCTTCATCCAGCAGGCTCTGCGCCGAGGCCAGGAACGAGGGCAGGAATGCAACCCCGTTATAGACAGGCACCACGATCGAAAGTGTTGTCATGAGCGCCGCTCCTGCCGGGAACGAACGGTCCGCAGGCGGAGCCGGACATCGGCAAGCAGGAAGGGTTGGTACTCGATCAGATAACGTCGCCAGAGCCGACGCGGTTCCCGCAGCAGCCGATACGGCGCGCGCAGATTGAAGCGATTTACCCACTCCGGGTAGTACTTCACGCCCGATGCAAGCGCCTGGTCCAGGTAGCCACCGCAGGTAAAGCCGAGGCCGTTCCAGCCCGAGGCCTTCAGCTCCAGCAGGAACCAATCCTGGTGCGGCGCCCCCATTCCACAGATCACCACGTCGACTTTCTGCTCACGCAATGCCTTGAAGCACTGATGGCGCTGTTCTTCGCTGGCAAAGAAGCCTGAGCGGGAGAACACCACATCAACGCCAAACTCTCTGCGAAACAGCGACGCTGCCGCCGCCGCTACGCCTTCAACCCCACCGACCAGCGCAATACGCAGCGCATTACGCTGGCAGAACGAAAGCACCTGGGGCGCCAGGGAGTTTCCGTCAAACGACTGTCGTACGATCGTCCGGCCCCGCAATCGCGACGCAGTCGCGGCCAGCAGATTGCCATCCGGAAGCAGTACATTGAACTGAGCCAGCATTGCCGGGTAGTCCGCGCAGTCCATCATCAACCGCACCGCGTGTGGATTGGCGAACGTTATCAGCCAGGCCTCGGGCTGGCCGGCGCGGAAATCACGCCAATCCGGCGCTGGGCGGTCCAGCAACCCTGCAAGCTCGCACAGAAGCGTTGTGGCCTTGACTGACATGGTCAGAAACTCAGTTTCTTGAGAGCGCGAGCAAGGAGGCTCTGTCGCCAGGATTTTCCCCAATGGTGGATCGCGTAGGTGTCCTGCGTGATGCTGCTGAACATGAGTTCCTTCACTTGTCGCGACGCGTCATACGGGTTGTAGGGATAGAAGTGCGCTTCGGACAGCACCGCAATGGTGGCCGCATCACCCGCTTTGACGCAGGCCATGGCCACTTCCGGCGCAATCAGATACGGCTTGCGCGATGCGTGGCGTTCGTCGATAAGACGCATGCAGGCATGCGGAAACCAGTGATCGGCAACCGAGCCGATGACACCCGTGGTCGGCCGCGCCGGGGCTTCCATCCCAACAAAGCACTGGTGCCCCAACAGTGGATCGAATGACTTCACCACTTCGATGTCGGCATCCAGGTAGATGCCGCCTTCGTCTGCAATCGCGCGCAGACGGATGTAGTCGGAAAGGAACGCCCAGTGCTTCTTCCGCAGGCAGTCCTGAAGGAACGGTGTATCGAACGTCGTGCTCGCCTCGTCCCAGCGCACGACCCGATAGTCTGGGAGCTTCTCGGCCCAGCTATCGACGCAACGCTGATAGAGCGGCGGCAATGGATTCCCACCAAACCAGCAATAGTGAATGGTCTTGGGGATCATGGCCGAGCCTCCATTGCGAGTGCGCCGGACAGAAAAGCACGTGACTTTGTCCTCAGCTCCTCAATGCATCGATTGACCCGGCCGAAGTCGATCCGCGTACCAGGCAACTGCTGCTGCCCATTCCCCGCCTCGACCAAGCGATCCTCCAGGCCCAGCTGGGTCAGTAGGGATTTGAACCGGGTCAGTCCACGGCCCGCATTGCCGATTGCCACGAACTGCTTCTCGAAGATGATCGAGAAGATCATCCCGTGATAGGAGTCGGTAACCACGAAATCCGCGTCGCGGAAGCGGCGCACCCACTCACCAAGGTTCACGTACCCAGCGAGGTCGTTTTCCGGCTCGGCGATGGTGACCTTCGACAGGTTCCCCACTCGTTCGGCAGCATCGATGATGGCCTTCTTGGCCGGCGAGCGATCCAGCACGTAGGCGTACAAGCCGCCCTCACCATGGCCGGGGGCCAGCGCTGCGATCACTTCCTCGTGGAAGCTGCGATCGACCAGCAGGGTTGGATCAAGCACGTGCACGGCATCAGTGCGATCGAAGCGATCTGCACATAGCAGCTTGCCACTGTCTTCGCGCACCGACACCGCCTGGAAGCCGGCCAGCAGGCGGGTCACATCGTCGACCTTGCCGTCATCGGGCCAACGATCGGTTCCAAACGAAGCTGCGTAGGACACGCGGCGAATCGAGGACCCCTCAAGGAACGAAAGGAAATAGGCGTCGTAGCCGCCGTCATCGATGTAGTCCAGGCGCCAGACCTGATCGCTTCCAACCACGACCGCATCCAGACCAAGCCGATCACACTCCGTACGAAGCTGCACAGGCGAGCGACTGACTCTGGACTGCTCTGGAAGGAACGCCTTCATGAAGGCAGCGTGCCGCCCCAGCTTGAGATGCTGATTGCGATAGTTGGCGATGTTCTGCCCCGGGAGCCGCTTGAGCACCTCGATGACGAGCCGCTTCCAGGCTGCCTTCTGGTGCTCTTTGCGGAGCAGTATCGGCTCCAGACCCAGTGCACGGACGCAGGCATTGAGCGCGGCGACCTGGATGATGCCGCCGTAGTTGGAATGCAGGGGCAGTGTCAGCAGCCCGATTCGTCGAGTCATGGCTTCCTTCCCAAGGGTCGGAGGACGACTGACTGCAACATCGCCCTCAAAGTACGGTAGCTCCTGCGCAGGAGCTGGTGATTCTGGTAGTTGTAGAGCACGTCATAGGGCAACAGGCGCAGGAAGTACCACGCCAATCCACCGCGCTTCTTTGCGTCTCGCAATGCACGATGGGAAGCCTGCGACAGGCGCATGCGGGTGATGTAGAGGCGCTGGCGCATACGGGGCAGCCCAGCATCGCCCGGCTGCACCCGTTTGCGTGGGCGCCAGATCCCGCGTGCGTCCATGTGTGCAAGTCGCACCTGCAGGCCTTCTCCACGATGGCGGAAGGTAGCGGCCTGGGACTGGTGGATCTTCGCGGGATCGATCGCATCCAAAGCGATGTCGCCGCGGTCACGCGCTGCCGCAAGAAGGCCGGCAATCATCGGATGGCGCACTATCACCACATTCGTCCCCAGGCTGTCCTTCACGTATTCGGGCAACCAGGCATCCCCCATTACCACGTCGGCGGTTTCACAGGCAACGTCATCACAGAAGTCGCACGCTAGGGGCTTGAACAGACCTAGCCCCCAATCCGAACCGTACAGGCGGAAGTTCTCCGTGCGCTCGACCCGGCTTGGCGAGCTCACCTGGATGGAATAATCATTGGCCGGCCGCGTCTCATCCTTCACCCGGAAGTCCACGTCCGTGACCTCGCCCGGTGCGATCCCCAACTGCCAGCCGAATGACTCGACGAACCCACGCGACTTCATGTGGCCGCAGAAGATCCCGACGAAGAACTTGATCTTGCCCCGCAGGAGAGGATCCGAATCGGCGACAAGACGCAATGCCTTGATGTGACAGGGAACGCCGGTGATTGCGAAGGTCCGGCCCTGCGCTCCACGTACCTGCTCGAGTACGTCATGGAACCCGGTGGGGTAGTAGAGAGACTTTACCCGCGGCCGCATCTCCTCGATTGAACTGGAGATCACGTACTCGAAGATGCCATCGCCGGGCCCGCGGCCGACATGAATGACCGCATCGACCTCACCGCGCTTCAACAGTTCTTCCAGCACCCAGGACGTCAGGCCACCGGAGCTTCCCGCGGCCCGGTGCGGGCCAACAATGGCGTGCCCTGCATGGAGTGACGAATAGAATCCGGTAGACGGGTGATGTTCGATTCCAGGAATACCAGCGAACAGCGACTGGGCCAGACGCGTCTCGTCCGGACCGTCGCCGAACGGGCAGGATTCTGCCGCAATGTCATCCAGCTTCGGATGTGTGGGCTCCGGCATGCCGATGTCGTTGATGCGCATAGTGGCGCCCGACTTCGCGGACACGCATCCACCACAGCCAACGCAATAGCCCCCGCGGACGACCTTCCCGATAGTTACAGCCTGATTCATGCCTGGGCATCCGTGCGGAAGGAACGATTGGCGGTGAAGAGGTACAGCCCCATCAACAGTGCTTCGGTTGCGATGGCCGCAACGACCGCACCGTTCAGACCGGCCCAGCCAATGAACAGGAAGTTCATGACCAGATT
Organism: Stenotrophomonas sp. 14P6.2.3; assembly: GCF_057799055.1. Classification (NCBI taxonomy): domain Bacteria; kingdom Pseudomonadati; phylum Pseudomonadota; class Gammaproteobacteria; order Lysobacterales; family Lysobacteraceae; genus Stenotrophomonas; species Stenotrophomonas sp. 14P6.2.3. The sequence goes on along the minus strand of NZ_JBYOLA010000004.1, from coordinate 141,676 downwards.
GCACACCGCGACGACGCCCATGATGCGGATCTTCACCCGCATGCGATCACCCGTGCTCAGAATTGCCCCGGCACTGGTCGAAACGAATCGCATGGGGATGCAGGGGGCCAACCAGACCAGCAACCAAGCCGCTTGCACATAGGCCTGCCCGAACAGCAACGGAACCAGGAACTGCGCGAGCATCGCCGTGCAGGCTGCGGCCGCCAGACCCAGCAACAGCATGTATCTGTTGCCCGTGTGATAGGCGCTGCGGAACGCGACTGGATCCTGATAGGCCCAGCGATGAAACCGTGGCATCAGCAACTTCTGGTAGAGGGTGGTAGGTAGCAGATACAGCGCCGCCAGCAGCGTCACCGCCACCCCAAACGTACCGGTTGCTTCCGCCCCCATATAATGACTGATGAAGATGACGCTGCTCTGGAAGTAGACCAGGAAGAACAGGTTGCCGAGACCAAATGCCCACGTCTCCCTGGCGACAGACAGAACGCCCGGGCGGACATTGTTGGACATGACCTCGGACTTCTGGTGCCCGACCACGTCCATCCGCCCCCTCGCCAACGCCAGCATGCTGGGAATGCTGGCAAGCACGAGAGCCCCTCCCACGAACGCATAGAGCCAAGCGACAGTCACCGCGTCGGAAGCTGCGGTCGCCATCAGCACACCCACTACGACAAGAAAGCGCACTACCTGTGGCAGGGTCTGCCAGATCATCAGTGGCAATGGCTTCTCTTCCAGCAGGAAACGTGTCGTCACCACCTCGATGCTGGCAACGGACAGCAGGTTGGTGGACAGGATCAACAGACACCACGCAACGGGATTTTCCGTGCCCAAGCCCAACAGCGCCCAAGCCGCCACGCCAAACATGGTCAACACGGTGCTGAGCAGGCAGAACACGAAGGTGGGCCGGATCCAGCGCATCGCACGCCAGCCTTCCCGCCCGAAAACCTTCAGCCAGAATGCCTGCAAGCCAAAGGCCGTCAGCGGCGAGACGATATTGATCGTCGTGAAGGCTGCCATGAAGATCCCGTACTCACGCGGCCCCAGCACACGTGCAGCGAGCATCTGCGTAAGGAACGCGAGGCCGGCCCCTGCAAGGGTGAAGAGGCTGATGACTGATGCATGCTTCATGGAACGATTCATGGCGCCAACCCGCTTCCCTGGCCTCAGGACGCTGTCGACTTGTACTCGTAGTACCCGTAACTGTAATAGCCCGTAGCGCGACGCTGCACCGCGTTGAAGATCGCCCCTTTGATGCGCACGTTGTTCTGCTCGAACCGGCGCTTGGCCAGCGCCAGCTCCTTCGCCTGGTTAAGGCCGAAACGCGCCACCATCAGACAGGTACCGGCGTGATGGGCAATGATCGCTGCATCGGTAACAGCGAGGATCGGAGGCGTATCAACGATGACCAGATCGTACTGCGGCGCCAACTCTTCCAGCAGCGCTGTGAAGTTGGCATGCATCAACAGTTCCGACGGGTTCGGCGGAACGTCTCCGCGCGCGATGAAGCTCAAGTTGTCCAGGCCCGGCAGGCTTCGCACCACCTGGGAACGTTCGGCCTTGCCAACAAGAAGATCCGACAGCCCCGGCGTCTGCGCTGCACCCAGCGCCTTGTGCAGGGTGCCCTTGCGCATGTCGGCGTCGATGATCAGCACGCGCTGACCGGCCTGCGCGATCACCGCAGCGAGGTTCGAGGACACGAAAGTCTTGCCTGCATTCGGGCTCGCGCCGGAAATCAGCACGATATTGTTCTTGGCTTCCAGACGCGCGAAGTGCAGGCTTGTACGCAGGCTGCGCACCGCCTCAATGGCCAGATCGGCCGGATCTTTCACCGCCAGAAGATGCAACTTGCCATCGGCGCGGAACTTGCCACGCACCGAGTCCGTCTGCTGCTGCGCACTCACCGGAATCGATGCGTACACCGGCAGGCCAAGCTCTTCGATCTGCGATGGATCCTCCACGCCGCGGTTGAGCATCTGCTTCAGCAACACCAGCGCCACCGAAAGGAACGCGCCCAAGACTGTACCGATCAGAACGACCACCGCCTTGCGCGGCTTGACCGGTGTGGTGGCATCAACCTCGGCGGCATCGACGATGCGAACATTGCCAACGGTGCCAGCACGGGCCACATCCAACTGCTGGGCCTGGTTCAGCATGCCGGTATACATTTCGTTGCTGACCTGTAGGTCACGGGTCAGACGCAGCAGTTCCTGCTGTGCTTCCGGCAGCTGCCTAACCTGGCCCTGGAAATTGCTCTTGCGGCCCTCCAGCTCACCGATCTGGCGCATCAGCGCTTGGTAGGCCGGGTGGTCGCGAGTGAACTTCCGGTCCATCTCCGCCTGCTGCAAGCGCAGCTGCTGGATGCTGGTTTCCACCGCTACTTCCTGATCCAGCAGGCCCTTGGTCTGCAGGGTCAGATCCACCGAGTTGGCACGCGTCTGATAGGCACTCAGCGCCTTCTGCGCCGCGTCCACCTGGTTGCGGATATTTGGCAACTGCTCTTTGACAAAGGTCAGCTGCGCGGACGCTTCGGCCGAATTCCGCTCGACGTTCTGCCGGACGTAAGCCTGGGCCACCTGCTGCAAGAAGTTCTGCGCGAGGATCGGGTCGGCGCTTTCATAGACCAGCGTGAGGATTCCGGAGTCCTTGCCGGACTCGCTCACCGCAATATCCTTCTGCAGATCATTGATCACCGTCAGATGGCGCTGGCGCGCAACTTCGAAACGCATGCCGGGATGCGCACGCATTTCGGCAACCTGAGCGGTCACACCCCTTCCGCTTGCAACCTTGCCAACCTGGCCCTCCAACAAAAGGTTGTCGTCCTCGTCAAACAATTCATAGCTGCTGTTCTCGCCGACGACCAAGGTCATCGGTCGCGCCAGCAGCGTGCGCGGCACGTCCAGCTGGAAGATGTCCAGCTTCTCGCCGCCCCAGCCGAAACGACTCATGCCAAAACGTATGTCAGCCAACGCGTCCGGATCGGCGCGCTCCGCCTTGCGGGCGAAATATCCCCCTAGAACCGGAAAGCGGTTCGGCTCGATGGCGATATCCAGCTTCAGCGCGTCGACCGCGCTCCCCACCACCGCGCGCGAGGTGATCAGCGCGATTTCGGTAGTCGCCTCCGCGGACCCGGCCCCTATGCCCAGCGACTGGCTGATATCAGACAGGCCCGGCAACGAAGGCACCTTCGATTCAACCTGGACGATCGCATCCGCACGATAGATCGGCGTGGCCAGCAGTGCATAAGCCACTGCAACCACGAAGAACAGCCCAGTAATGCCGACAATCCACCACTTGTAGTCGATCAGGGTTCCAAGCAGCTGGCGCAGGTCGATCTCGTCGCTGTCTTCCGGTGCGGAGGTACGGGCTTCAGTGGTCATGAATTGGGGATCTTCAATGCGGAAAAAGTGTTGCAGGACTGGATCGCGCAGCGGGACTTCAGAGGTGCCGCGCCCAGCTCTCCACACCCTCGGCCATCAACTTGTAAACATGCTCGAAGGCCGGGCGCTGCTGTCGGTACGGATCGGGAATCTCCCGATCCTGCTGCCACTTGCCAAGCAAGAAGGTCTTTCCAGAGGCCTGCGGGGCGATCTCGGCGATGCGGCGCACGTGCTTGCGCTCCATGGTCAACACCAGATCAGCGGCACCCAGAATCGCGTCATCGATCTGGCGGGCGCGATGGGCCAGACCATCCATGCCCTGCTCCACCAGCAACTCCTGTGCAGTGATATCAATGCCGTGCCCAACCAGCGCACCAAGGCCGGCCGAAGACACTTTGATGCCTTTGCCCGCGACAGCCTCTCTCAGCATGACCTCCGCTGAAGGGCTACGGCAGATGTTGCCCACACATACAAAAAGAACGTTTTTGAACACTGACTTGGATCCTGTGGCATTCCTTGCGTCGTACGCGACCAGACCATCCCGGGCCGGCGGCAGCCGCACAGCATACCTTACAACCGCATTACAGGCGATGAAATCGCCAGCGGATTCATGGAATTACATCGCAGTTCCGGAAATCGGCCAACTTAGTACGCCGACTTCTGACCGAGCACTTTCAACGCGGTAAGCACGATGATCCGCACGTCCAACGTCGGACTCCAGCGGCGGATGTAGTCGATGTCGTACTGGACGCGCTTCTTCATCGAGCGCAGCTCCGGGGTCTCACCCCGCAATCCGTGCACCTGCGCCCAGCCGGTGATACCCGGCTTGACGTAGTGACGATGCATGTAGCGCTCGATCACCCGCTCGTAGTGATCGTTATGCTGGATCGCGTGGGGCCGCGGCCCCACCACCGACATGTTTCCGCCCAGCACATTGAAGAACTGCGGCAGCTCATCCAGGCTACTGCGGCGCAGGAACGCGCCAAACCGGGTCACTCGCGGATCACCGCGCGTCGCCTGGTCAATCTGGCCAGCACGCTCCGCATGCACATGCATGGAGCGGAACTTGAGCATCCAGAATTCCTTGCCGCCCAGCCCATGACGCTTCTGGCGGAACAGTACTGGCCCCGGCGAACTCAGTTTCACGCCGATGGCAAGGACGACAAACAGCGGTACCAGCAGAATCACCGCAATGCCAGCCACAATGATGTCCTCGACCCGCTTGAAGAGGCGGAACCGATGATCCACCAAACCCTGGCGCACACCGATCATCGGCACGTCGCCCACCTGGTGCAGGCCAGGGTTCAACGCTCCCAACCCCGTGGTGTCCGGGATCAGGCGTACCGGCACCGGGAATCGCTCGATCTGCTTGAGCATGTCCTTGACCGCAGCCGCATGCCCCATTGGCATCGACACCCAGACTTGGTCGAACTCACCCCGATGCTGATCCATGTACTTCGGGACATCTTCCAGGATGCCCAGCCGCCGCGGCGAATCTCCACCGCGACGGGTGGCGATATCGCCGACACTGGCGAAATAGCCGATGACATCCTTGCCCAGTTCCGGCTTTCCGCGAAGCAGGCGATGCAGCCTCAAAGCAGGCGCCCGCAGCCCGACCAGCAGGATCCGCTCATGATCCATTCCCCGGGCGCGCAAGCGATGCAACTGCACTCTCAACAGCACACGCAGGGCCGCCATGGCAACCAATCCGAAGGCATACCAACCGACAAGCCACGCGGAGGGCACCGAATCGGCAAGTCCGACCAAGACGACATAAAGAGAGAACAGCGCAAACGTGCCAGACCATGCCAGCAGCAGCAGCCAGAGATCAGCCAGAAGGCCACGGATCCGCCAGTTGCGATACACCGGCGCGATGGAGAAGCAGACGATGGCACTGAGAATCACTGCACCGAAGACGATTCGCTGGGACGAATCCGGTGCGCCTGCGCCATACAGCAGGATGTGGGAGAGGACCGCCATGGCCGGCAACAGCAGCAAGTCGCCCAAGCGCAGCCCTAGTTCAAGGGCGGCCCGGGCTTCAACGCGGCGGCGGCCCGCCCGGGCCCGCTCTGCGGGAAGGTCTTGTACTGATCCATGTAGCAAAGCACTTCTCCATTCACGACTCGACTGAATGCCGAATTGTTCGTCTTCACGCGCATGGACTCCCCAGCCAGCACGTGATTGTCAAGGTTTTGTCAATCAGGCGTGACTGAATTGTGAATGATGTCCGCGGCAAAAGATAGGAACCTAAAGCCAGGGGAATCCGCATCCCAGACCAAAGCTCCAGCCCAACTAACTGAAAATATTAAGAATTTTAAATGTAACGAATTGTTTCAAACTGCGTCATTTCGCGTCGCGATCCGCACTTATTGCCGTGCCAGATCCGCCTTGGATTCGACGCCACTGATAGACTCGCGCCCAGTTCTGCAACAAGGAAGATGCGTGTCGGACATCCTCATCTGCGGCGGCGCCGGCTACATCGGCAGCCACATGGCCCAGTACCTCGCCGAAACCGGCCACACCGTAACCGTGCTCGACAACTTCTCCACCGGCCACCGTGGTGCCGTCCGCTGGGGTGAACTGCTTGAGGCAGACCTGTTGGATGCCGAAGCACTGAAGCGCGCGTTTCAGGGTCGCCACTTCGACGCTGTGATGCACTTCGCCGCGCGCTCGCTGGTGGGCGAATCCGTTACCGATCCTTACGCGTACTACGCCAACAACGTCACCGGCACCCTGAACCTGCTGGAGGCCATGCGCCGCCATGGCGTCGACCGGATCGTGTTCTCGTCCACGGCCGCCGTCTTCGGCAATCCGCAGGCCGATGTGATCGATGAGGACCATCCCAAGGCGCCCATCAACCCCTACGGCGCCAGCAAACTGATGGCAGAGCGGATCCTCGCGGATGCAGCGACGGCCTACGGCCTCCGCTCGACCTGCCTGCGCTACTTCAATGCTGCTGGCGCTCTGCCCGACCACGGCATCGGCGAGGCGCATGCCTGCGAAACCCACCTGATTCCCAATGTCCTGCGTGCCGCGCTGGGCATTGGCGCAGCCATGAAAGTGTTCGGTGAAGACTATGCAACGCCCGATGGAACCTGCGTGCGCGACTACGTGCATGTGCAGGACCTGGCCCAGGCCCATGCGCTTGCCCTTGAGTACATGGAACACACCCGCGGCGCGCACGCCTTCAATCTCGGCAACGGTCACGGATTCTCGGTCCGCGAGGTGATCACCGCTGCCGCAGCGGTGACCGGGCGCGAGATTCCATTTGAAATGGCCGAGCGCCGTCCGGGCGATCCAGCCAGTCTGGTTGCCTCTTCCACCCGCGCCCGCGAGATCCTGGGCTGGCAACCCAAGTGGACCGAACTGGCGCCCATCATCGAAAGCGCCTGGCAGTGGCATCGCAGCCCGCCCCCATGGTCGCCGCAACCGGTCGCCCGCAAAGCTGCCCGCGCGATGGACGAAGCCCTGCCAGCCTGAACAGGCGCTTGGCGCCTGACCCACTGCACGGCGACAGTCAACCCCGCAGCGCATCAAAGCCCGTCCTTGCCCCTCTGCTACCATCGTCGGCTCAGTTCGTCGCGCCCCCACCTGCCCGCGACGGCACCAAACACAACGTAACGAAACACAGGAGTCTGCATGTCTTCCGAGCTGCTCAAGTCCCTTGGTCTGGACGCGATCAACGCTGGCACCTACCTGGGCAACGGGGAGTGGTCGAGCGCTACCGGCGGTGAGCTGATCACCCCGATCAACCCGACCACCGGCGAGCCGATCGCGCAGGTCCGCGCCACCACCGAAGCCGAGTACGAAACCGTCATCGCGCGTGCGCAGGAAGCCTTCAAGGTCTGGCGCACCACCCCGGCCCCGCGTCGCGGTGAAGCCGTGCGCCTGTGCGGCGAAGCGCTGCGCAAGCACAAGGATGCCCTCGGTTCGCTGGTCGCGCTGGAAATGGGCAAGAGCAAGCCCGAAGGCGATGGTGAAGTGCAGGAGATGATCGACATCGCCGACTTCGCCGTGGGTCAGAGCCGCATGCTGTACGGCTACACCATGCATTCCGAGCGCCCCGGCCACCGCATGTACGAGCAGTACCAGCCGCTCGGCCTGGTCGGCATCATCAGCGCGTTCAACTTCCCGGTCGCGGTGTGGGCATGGAACTCGTTCCTGGCCACCATCTGCGGCGATATCTGCCTGTGGAAGCCGTCCAACAAGACCCCGCTGACCGCCATCGCCTCGATGCGCATCTGCAATGAAGCGCTGCGCGATGCCGGTTTCCCGGACCTGTTCTTCCTGATCAATGACGCCGGCACCGCGCTGTCGGAAAAGATGGTGGCCGACAAGCGCGTGCCGCTGATCAGCTTCACCGGTTCGACCCAGGTTGGCCGCACCGTTGCCGAGAAGGTCGCGCACCGCCTCGGCCGTTGCCTCCTGGAACTGGGCGGCAACAACGCGATCATCCTCGACGAAACCGCCGACCTGAAGCTGGCGATCCCCGGCATTGTGTTCGGCGCGGTCGGCACTGCTGGCCAGCGCTGCACCACCACCCGCCGCCTGATCGTGCACGAATCCATCCATGACGACGTGCTGGCCACGCTGGTCAAGGCGTACAAGCAGGTGGAAGGCAAGATCGGCGATCCGACCGACCCGGCCAACCTGATGGGCCCGCTGAACAGCGACGGTGCCGTGCAGCAGTTCCTGGCCTCGATCGAAAAGGCCAAGGCCAGCGGCGGAACCATCGAAACCGGCGGCACGCGCATCGACCGCGCCGGCAACTTCGTGCTGCCAGCCATCGTAACCGGCCTGAAGAACAGCGATGAAGTGGTGCAGCACGAGACCTTCGCGCCGATCCTGTACGTGATGAAGTACAGCACGCTGGACGAAGCCATTGACATGCAGAACGGCGTGCCGCAGGGCCTGTCGTCCTCGATCTTCACCACCAACCTGAAGACCGCCGAGCGCTTCCTGTCGGCGGCCGGTTCGGACTGCGGCATCGCCAACGTCAACATCGGTACCTCGGGCGCGGAAATCGGTGGCGCCTTCGGTGGCGAGAAGGACACCGGCGGTGGTCGCGAATCCGGTTCGGATGCATGGAAGGTCTACATGCGCCGCCAGACCAACACCATCAACTATTCGGATTCGCTGCCGCTGGCCCAGGGCATCAAGTTCGACCTGTGATGGCAAACGGTCCGGCCATGCACATGGGTCAGAGCCCCTCCGGGGATCCGACCCACGCCGTGCCGACCACTCAGGGTCGGATCCCCACAGGGGCTCCGACCCTCGATTTCACCGGCCGCCGGGTATTGATTGCCGGTGGCAGCAAGGGCATTGGCCGCGAACTGGGGCTGGCGTTTGCCGGCGCCGGTGCGCAGGTTTCGGCCTGTGCACGCGGCCAGACCGGGCTTGACGCCCTGCAGGCCGATGCACGGGCACAGGGCACCGAGCTGCACACCTACGCCGCCGATCTGGGCGATCCTGCCCGGATCAGCGCCTGGCTGCAGGCCGCTGCCGACACGCTCGGCGGCATCGATGTGCTGGTCAACAACGCCACCGGCTACGGCATGGCCGATGACGAAGACGGCTGGGCCGCCAGCCTGCAGATCGACCTGATGGCCGCTGTCCGCGCATCGCGCCTTGCGTTGCCGTGGCTGCGCGCCTCGTCCGATGCCTGCATCCTCAATCTTTCTTCGATCGCCGCGCAGCAGCCGCGTCCCGGCGGCGCACCGTATGCGGCGGCCAAGGCCGCGCTCTCGCACTACACCACCTCGCAGGCGCTGGCTCTGGCCCCGGACCGGATCCGGGTCAATGCCATTGCCCCGGGTTCGATCGAATTTGCCGATGGTCTCTGGGATCGACGTCGCGTCGAAGATCCCGCCCTGTACCACGGCACCCTGGCGAAGATTCCGTTCGGCCGCTTCGGGCAGCCGCGCGAGATCGCCGATGCCGCGCTGTTCCTGTGCTCGCCGCTGGCGCGCTGGATCACCGGCCACGTGCTCAACGTCGATGGCGGCCAGGTGTTGATGGGCTGAATCTGTAGAGCCGAGCCCACGCTCGGCTTGCGCGCGCAGCGCGGGCGATGCCGTACCAGCCGAAGCGTCAGCCGAGCACGGGCTCGGCTCTACAGGGCACTGCCCATGGGATTGCCGGAGCAGAGGCACTATCATGTCGGCACTGCCACGGAGGACTCGATGAGCGTGCCACCCCGACAGAGCAACGCCTTGGCCGTGGTCAGCCTGATCGCGGGCATCTGCAGCTGGACCGTGCTGCCGGGTGTCGCCGCCCTCGTTGCGATCATCACCGGGCACCTGGCCCGCGCCGAGATCCGCCGCCGTGCTGGCGAACAGGACGGCGATGGCATGGCCCTGGCCGGGCTGATCATGGGCTGGCTCAACATCCTCGCTGCGGTGGGCCTGGTGGCCATCCTGATCTTCGCGATGGTGGCGGCCGGTGCCGACGCCAAACCTGGACTGCGCTGGTGAAAGCACGATGACCTCCCCGGACAGCACTGAACGCTTCAGCAGCCGCGTCGCGGACTATGTCCGCTACCGCCCCGACTATCCGGTCGCGCTGATGGACTGGCTGCATGGCCCCATGGCCGTGGCAACCAGCGCGCTGGTTGCTGACATCGGCGCAGGCACCGGCATCTCCAGCCGGCAGTTCCTGGCCGCCGGCCATCCACTGGTCGCCGTCGAACCCAACGCGGCGATGCGCGCCGCCGCCGAACACTGGCTGGCGCCGCAGTATCCGCAGTTCTCCGCCGTCGATGGCCGCGCCGAGGCCACCGGCCTGGCCGATGCCAGCGTTGACCTGGTCAGTGCCGCGCAGGCTTTCCACTGGTTCGACACCGTGGCCGTGCGCGCCGAGTGGCAGCGCATCCTGCGCCCCGGCGGCCTGGCACTGATCTACTGGAATTCGCGCCTGCTCGATGCCAGCCCGTTCCTGGTCGGCTACGAACAACTGCTGCTGGACTACGGCACCGACTACACCGCGGTGGCCGAACGCTACCAGGACGACGCCACCATGCAGGCCTGGTTCGGCTCCGGCCTGCGCGGCATGGTGCAACTGCCGAACGTGCAGCACCTGGACCTGGACGCCCTGAGCGGACGCCTGCTGTCCTCTTCCTACGCGCCGCAGCCCGGCCATCCGCGCCACGCGCCGATGCTGGCTGCGCTGCAGGACCTGTTCGCCGCCCACGCGGTCGACGGCCAGGTCGCTTTTGAATATCGAACCCGAGCCTTCCTCGGCACGCTGGACTGAAACCAACGCATGTATTCGCTTGCCCGCCCCTTCCTGTTCTCGCTCGACGCCGAACGCGCCCACGGTCTCGGCCTGTCCGCTCTGGACCTGGCCTATCGCACCGGCACCACGCCGCTGGTGGCCGCACGCATCGCGCCGATGCCCAGCACGGTGTTCGGGCTGACGTTCCCCAATCCGGTCGGCCTTGCTGCTGGCCTGGACAAGAATGGCGAGCACATCGATGCGCTGTTCGCGCTGGGTTTCGGCTTCGTGGAGATCGGCACGATCACGCCGCGGCCGCAGGCCGGCAACCCGAAGCCGCGCCTGTTCCGGCTGCCGGCGCACAACGCGATCATCAACCGCATGGGCTTCAACAATGCAGGCGTGGATGCGCTGGTGCGCAACGTCGAACGCGCGCGCAACCGGCGCGGCCTGCTCGGCATCAACATCGGCAAGAACAAGGACACCCCCAACGAACAGGCCGCCGATGATTACATCGCCTGCATGGACAAGGTGTACCCGCTGGCCGACTACATCACCGTCAACATTTCCTCGCCCAATACCGCCGGCCTGCGCGAACTGCAGGAAGAGACCGCACTGCGGCAGCTGGTCAGCCAGCTGCGTGAGCGCCAGGAAGCGCTGGCCGCGCAGCACGGCCGTCGCGTGCCGATGCTGGTCAAGGTGGCCCCGGACCTCAACGAGCGCGACATCGATGCCGCCGCACGTGTACTGGGCGAACTGCAGGTGGACGGTGTGATCGCCACCAACACCACCATCGACCACAGCCGGGTTGCTGGCGATCCGCTGGCCAATGAAGCCGGCGGGCTTTCCGGTGCACCGGTGCTGGAGCAGTCCACCCTGGTGCTGCGCCGCCTGCGCGCGCGCCTGCCCGAATCGCTGCCGCTGGTCGGTGTCGGCGGCATCCTGTCCGGCGCCGACGCCGTGGCCAAGATGGCCGCCGGTGCGGCGCTGGTGCAGTGCTACAGCGGTCTGATCTTCAAGGGCCCGGCGCTGGTCGCCGATTGTGTGGAGGCGATCCGGCGCCGACGCGAGGCGCCCAGCCGCGGCGCGGTGGCACCGCTGTGAGTACCCCCATGGACGACACCAACAACGCTGCAGCCCCGCTGCGCTGGACCCTGACCCGCAACGCACCGCTGCAGGCCCTGAACACCTTCCACGTACAGGCCAGCGCCGCGCAGTTGCTGGAACTGCACGATGCCGCGCTGCTGCCGGAGGTCCTGGCCCTGCCGGACGTGGCCGACGGCCCGCTGCTGGTGCTCGGCAGCGGCAGCAACGTGCTGATCGCCGACGACCTGCCCGGCACCGTGCTGGTGTTCGGCAACCGCGAAATCACTTTCCTTGAACACCGTGCGGACCACGCCGTGATCCGCGCCGGAGCCGGCGTGTCCTGGCACGGGCTGGTGATGTGGTCGCTGCAGGAAGGCCTGTCCGGGCTGGAAAACCTGGCGCTGATTCCCGGCACGGCCGGTGCGTCGCCGATCCAGAACATCGGCGCCTATGGCGCCCAGGTCGGCGAGTTCATCCAGACCGTGGAGGCCTGGGACTGCCAGGAAAAGACCTGGGTACGGCTGGACAACGAACAGTGTGGCTTCGCCTACCGCGACAGCGTGTTCAAGCAGCAGCCGGACCGCTACCTGATCACCGCCATTGAACTGAAGCTGCCTCTGCTGCATGACCTGCGCATGGGCTACGCCGGCATCCGCGAAGAACTGCAGGCACAGGGCGTGGAACTGCCCAGCGCTGTGGACGTCGCCAATGCGGTGATCGCGATCCGTCGCCGCAAGTTGCCCGACCCGGATGTGCTGGGCAATGCAGGCAGCTTCTTCAAGAACCCGGTGCTGCCGCTGGAACAGGTGGAAGTGCTGCTGCAGCACTTCCCCGAGCTGCCGGTGTTCCCCGCAGACCGTGACGACCGCCGCAAGGTCTCGGCCGCATGGATGATCGAATCCTGCGGCTGGAAGGGGTTCCGCGAGGGTGATGCCGGCGTTGCCGCCAGCCATGCGCTGGTACTGGTCAACCACGGCAACGCCAGCGGCACCGAACTATTGGCACTGGCGCGGCGGATCTCCGCCTCGGTACTGGAGAAATTCGGCGTGCCGATCGAACCGGAGCCCCGCCTGCTCGGCGCACAGTGGTGAGCACACCGGCCCTACCCGCCAGCGCCACCCCGTTGCGGGCGGCGCTGCTGATGCTCGGCAGCACCATGGCGTTCGGCCTGATGGCGGTGGCGATCCGCTATGCCACCCGCTACGTGCCGACCCAGGAAGTGGCGTTCTTCCGCAATGCCTTCGGCCTGCTTGCGCTGCTGCCGATGCTGCTGCGCCCGGGCCATGCGCCATTGAAGACCCAGCAGCTGCCGCGCTATTTCGTCCGCAGCGCGATCGGCCTGGGGTCGATGCTGTGCGCGTTCTGGGCACTGGGGCACCTGCCGCTGGCGCAGGCCGTTTCGCTGTCCTACTCCACCCCGTTGTTCGTCACCATCGCTGCGGTGCTGTGGCTGGGCGAAAAGGTCCGCGTACGGCGCTGGGCGGCGGTGGTGGTCGGTTTCATCGGCGTGCTGGTGATCGTGCGGCCGGGCACCGCCGGCTTCACGTCCGGCAGCCTGATCGCCGTGGCCGCCGCCGTGCTCAGCTCGCTGGTAGCGATCCAGATCAAGCAGCTCACCCGCATCGACAGCGCCGACACCGTGGTGCTCTACACCTACGTATTCTGGGTGCCGCTGTCACTGATACCGGCGTTGTTCGTCTGGGTCTGGCCCGCAGGCATCGCCTGGGTCTGGCTGCTGGCCACCGGCGTGCTGGGTACCATCGGCCAGTTGCTGTGGACGCGTGCATTGCGCCTGGGCGAAGTCTCCGCGCTGACCCCGATCAGCTTCCTGCAGTTGCCGCTGGTGACCTTGTGCGGCTGGCTGCTGTTCGCCGAGACGGTTGATCGCTGGACGATCATTGGCGCCGGCATCATCCTCGCCGCCAACGCCTACATCGCCCATCGCGAAGCGGTGCTGTCACGGCGTGCAGCGAGCGTCGCCGCGAGCGCGGCTGCCAAGCCGGCAGAGTAAGGGTTCCGGCCGGGCTGCGCCCGGCACCTGCAGAGGCCGGAGCAACGGCAACAGCAACAGCCGAAGCAACTTCAACAGCGGCATTCCGTGGGATGGCGGGTTGGTGTCGGATTGCGGGGACGCCGTGAATCCGTCCATGGAGGCTTGGCAGCCGCATCCATGCGGCTGACACCCCGCAATCCGACACCACCCCACCTCTGACAGATCTCCGCGATCTGGTAGATCCACGCCATGCGTGGATGAATCTCCATCGAAATCGAATATTTCGACAATTGAATGAAGAGCATCCACGCATGGCGTGGATCTACGTGTCGACCAAGGTCGACACCCACCAACAGCAGCAGAAATCTGTCGAAGGCGGGGTGGGTCCGGTTGCGGGGGTGTAAGCGCCATGGATGGCGCGCCCAAGCCTACAGGGACGTATTTACGGCGTCCCCCGCAACCGGACCCACCCCGCCCTCCCACGGAACGCCCGCGGTTGCTGTTGCTTCGGCAGTTGCTGTTGTTGCTGCGGTTGCCGGCCAGCGGCCGGCACTACCGCAGGGTGCCTGGCGCAGCCCGGCCGCACCCCCTACAGCACCCGATACGCGCGCTCGGCCGCATCGAATACATTGCCCGGCGCGAACTGCTCGCCCAGGTAATGCAGCGACTGCCGGTGCTGCTGCAGCGAGCGCTGCGCCGCGCCGGGCCCCAACAGCATCTGCTCGAACTCGATCAGGTCCTGCAGGATGCGCCAGTGCCGGTACCACGCAATCCAGCGCGGATCGCCGAGGTCGTCGCCATATCCCTCGGCAAAGCCCAGCGGATGCTCGCGCCCCCAACGGCCTCCCACCGCAGCACCAACGAACATCAGGTCGCGCTCGCGCGGGGCCAGTGCCAGGCCGTCCCAGTCGATCAGGTGCAGCGCGTCGTCCTGTCCCATCAGCAGGTTGCCAGCGTGCAGGTCGGTGTGGCACAGGCACAGCGCGGGTGCTTCGTCCTGCAACGCACGACGCAGTGCTTCGGCACGCTCGTGAAGTTCCGCGATACGCGGCCGCTGCTGCTGCCACAGCGCCAGGAATGCACTGCCGGATCGATCCTGCGCCTGCGCCAGCGTTGCGGGATCCTGCAACCACGTCCCCACCGTATCGACGGCCGCGGTTTCAAGCCGCAGCGTCGGCAAAGCCTGGCGCAGCGCCGTCGGAATCTCCGCCTCATGCAGGCGCCGCAGCACCTCGCCCAGCCGGCGCCATTGCGCACGGCTCAGCGGGGCCTCGAAGCCCGATTGCCCTTCGATATAGGGGAACAACGTGAACTGCAGGCCCCAGCGCTGCACCGAGGCACCGCCGGTCAATGCCGGCCAGGGCGCAACGATCTCTTCGATGCCCAACGTGCCACGCAGCCAATGCAGGCTGTCCCAGACCGCTGGGGCAACCTGATAGTTGCGGCACTTCAACCACCAGTGGTCGTGGCGGGCATCGATGCGGAAGACGCACGCGTTGGCGTCGGCACCCACCGGACGCGGCACCACCGCTGTCGCGTTGATGTCGTAGGACTGCTGCAGGACCTCAACGATCTGCTGCGCCGAAGCGAATGACATGGATGCAGGCGTGCTTTGGTGACGACACCTACTATCGCAGATGACCCTGCATCCGCACAGGCTAACGGGTCACAACATCGGTGTCCTGCGACAAAAGAACTAGCCGGCGACGCGTCGCATGACCGCTTCCAGCGGACCACGTGCGAACTGCCACGACCACAACCAGGCTGCTGCGGTAGCCAGCATCACGAACAGCAATGCGGACATCAACACCCACGACAGGCTGGCGCTTCCGTCCAGCAGGCCGAGCGATTCCAGCACGCCCATGCCAATCAGGATGTGCGCCACGTACAGGCTCAGCGTCATCCGTCCGGCCGCAGTGAACGGCTCCAGCCAATCGCCGGGATGCAGGCGCACCAGCCACAGGCACGCGGCGATCAGTGCACACGCCGCGCCTGCGCCGGTCAGCAGATACGCCGGACCGGGCGGCATCGGCTGCGTCGCCAGCCACAGCTGCCACGCCGTGCCGTGGCCCCACTGCTGCAACGCCTGGCCGGCGCCCATCAACAACAGGCCGAGCAGCAGCAGGGCGCGCTGCACCCGTGGCTGCGACAGCGGCAGCCGCGCCAGCAGCATGCCGAGCAGGAAGAAGCACAGCCACGGCAACACGGGATGGAAACCGTTGAACAGCAGGTTGCGCATCGCACCCGGCCATTGCCACAGACCTTCGTAAGCCAGCGTCTGCCAGTTCCATCCCTGGCTGTAGTCCCAGCGCAGCAGGGCCCAGAACGAGACCGTCGCCAGAGCAACCATGCTGCCGAGCAGAACACGAGGCGAGGCGCGCAGCCACAGCACCGCCACCGCGAAGTACGCCGCGTAGTAGTGCAGGATATCGGCGGGAAACACGGTCAGGTTGAGCAGACCGAGTACGGCCAGGAACACTGCCCGCCGCCAGGTCTGCATGCTCGCCTGCCACCACGCTTGTCGCTGCGTGGCCAGCATCAACCCCACCCCGGCCAGCGTCACGAAGGTTGCCGAGGCCTTGCCTTCCAGCAGATGGAAAAATCCAGCAAGCACCCCGCCACCGTCGGCTTCAACGGCCATCGCCAGACGGAAGTTGACCAGCACCATGCCGGCCAGCGCGAGATAGCGTGCGAGGTCCAGCCCATGCAACCGTCGATCGTCGCTGCTCACGAACGCCCCCCAAGCAGCGCTGCCAGCAGGCCGGGATCAAGCACGTCGGCATCCGCCTCGCGCGCCTCGCCCAACCCCTGCCGCAGCGCATCGCTTTCAATCGCATCCAGCAATACCTGTGCCTGCAGCGCGGCCGCCAGTGCCGGGCGCCGGCGCTCACGCCGCGCAACCTCCTGCAGGGCCTCGGCCAGACCGCGCTGCAACTGCGCGCGGTTGCCCGCAAATGCCGCCGCCACCGCCGGATTGCGCGCGCTCTCGGCCAGCACTTCCACACTCAGCAGCGCCCATTCCGGCTGCCGGCACAGGGCATGGAAATCCTGCAGGAACACCTGCACCTGCGCACGTTCGCCATTGCAGTCCGTCAAGCGTTGCAACAGGGGCTGCAGCTCATCCTGTTCGACTTCGGCCGTGGCCAGGATCAGCGCCTCCTTGCCGGGAAAGTGGTTGTAGAGATTGCCCAGACTGACGCCGGCCGCCTGCGCGATGTCGCGCATGCTGGTCTGGTGGAAGCCTTTCACCAGAAAACACTGCAGGGCAGCCTGCAGGATCTGCGAGGCACGCTGTTCGTTGCGGTCGGTACGGTTCATGCGGCAAACAATGAACGAACGTTCGTCCTTTTAAAAGATCCACCGAGGCTATCGGCCAGTCGCCGTTCAGGCCGCTGCGCTTGACCTCAACCGCTGTTGAGGGCCGATCCTGACGCGCCATGCAACACCAGCGGACTGCGCATGCTCCTAGAAAAACTCGTCCAGCAGGCGGTAATAGGCCAGCCGATCCTCATCGGCACGGATGCCATAACGGGCAAGCAGTGGCGCGACCCAGCGGGTGTCGCCGTAGTTGTGGACCAGGCTGCGAGCGGCCAACGCCAGGTCCTGGCAACGATCAGCCACGCCCAGCCGGCCGCAATCGATGAAGCCGCTGAAGCGGCCGTCGACCGCCAGCAGATTCGGCAGGCACGCATCGCCGTGCGCTACCACCAGATACTCATCCGCCGGACGGGTTGCCAGCAGTTCGGCATAGACCTGTTCCGCGCTCTTGCCCAGGCGCTCATCGTCGAAATCATCCGCATCGATCTGCCCCGCGGCAACGCGCGCGGCTACCGCTGGCAGGCGCGAAGCGAGGCGATGATCGAACGGGCAAGCGGCGACCGGCAGCGCATGCAGATCGCGCAGCGCATCGGCCAGCAGCACGACCACCTGTGTGGGCTGCAGCGTCGGCGACGATGCCAGGTCATGGCCGGGCAACGCGCTCATCAGCAGCCAGCGCCGACCACCCTCCTCCGCCGTATCCAGCACCTTGGGCGCCGGCTGTCCCTGTGCCCGCAGCCAGCGCAGACGAAGGATCTCGCCATCCAGCTCGCTGAAGGCATCGATCACTTCCGATTTCAGGAACGCATCCGGCAACCCCGGGCGTCGCACCCGCGCTACATCAGCGCGCGACACGCCGATGCTCTGCATCTCGATCTCTGCATCGCGCAGCGCGATGCACCACTGCGACGGCAAGGGCATGACACCGCCATCGCTCGATCCTGCTTCCATCTCCACCGCTCCGGCCCCGGTCACAGCCTGGATTCTCTCCGAAGCGGACACTTCACAGCAAAGGACATCGCATGAAACTCATGGTCATCGGCGCCAGCAAAGGCCTCGGCCGCGCCTTCGTGGAAGGCCTCTGCCAGCCCGGCGATACCGTCATCGGTGTGTCGCGTACACGCCCCACGCAGCTGGACTGCGGCAAGGGCGTGGACCTGCACTGGATTGAAGCAGACCTGAGCCAGCCGGCACGGGCGGCCGCCAGCATCGCAGCGCAGGCGCCGCCGGATCTCGATGTGCTCATCCACAATCTCGGCATCTGGGAGGAGACCGCATTCAGTGACGACTACGATTTCCTCAACGAAAGTGACAGCGCGCTGGCGCAGCTGGTGGACGTCAACATCACCGCCACCCTGCTGCTGCTCAAGCAGCTGCTGCCGCGCGTGCTCGGCGGACGCCGCCCGCAGCTGGTGTTGACCGGCTCAACCTCGGCGCTACCGCGCAGTGGCCACCCCGAGGTGGCCTTTGGCGCGTCCAAGTTCGCGCTCAACGGCATCGCCGATGCCCTGCGCGAAGGCTTCCGCCAGCAGCGGCTGGCCGTGACGACGCTGCAGCTGGGCTACCTCAATACCGACGATGCACTGTCGGTGCCCCTGCAGCAGGCCGCCGCACGCGGCAATGGCGAGTACGTGCCGGTGCACGACGTGGTGGCGATGGTGCGCGCCCTGCTGCAGCTCTCGCCCTCCAGTTTCGTCCGCGAGCTGGTACTGCCTGCGATCGCCGATCCACGTTACTGACGCTCAGCACGCGCTGGCATCCCCGGTTTGGCCGCACACGCGGCCGTGGTTTACCCTGCGGCAACTGGCAGTTGGCCGCACACAGGACCGGCTATGGCTATGGATGCGCTATCAAGGGTTTCGACCCGGATCCTGGACAGCGCCCTGCCCAGCCTGCCGCTGTACCTGCTGCAGGCCACCGCAGTGATCGGCATGATCGGCGTGTTCCTGATCGCCACCCGCCGCCAAGGTCAAGCCATCGAAGGGCGCCGCGTCTACATCGGCGCGATTCTTGGCCTGATCTATCTGTTCAACTCCTGGTTCGTGGCCGGCTACGCGCAAGGCGTGGTCAAGCTCAACCTCGGCATCGACATCCTGCTGATCAGCGGCCTGCTGGGCGGCTGGCGGGGCGGCGTCACCTGCCTGCTGGCCAGCCTGCTGGCGCGCTATCAGTTCTCCGGCACCCAGTATTTCCTGCCCGCCGGCCTGGAAGCGGCGCTGCAGGTGCTTGCAGGCATCTGGCTGCGTGGGCGGATGTACCCGCATATGCTCACCCACCTCTCGCTGCGGTTGATCCTGCAGGCCTGGGGGGTGCGCATTGCGGTGACCCTGCTTGGCCTGGCGCTGGGCGTGGCGATCATCGGCAGCGCGCAGCTGCCCTTGCTGGAGCTGGCCACCCAGCGGGTGCTGGCCCTGCCGGTGTCGCTGCTGGTGCTGGCGGCGGTATTCGCACTGGTCTACAACGACGCGCAGATCGATGCCCAGCGCCAACGTGAACATGCCTGGATGCGCATCGATCCGATCAGTGGCCTGCCCAACCTGCGCGCCCTCGACGAGCGTCTGCAACGCCACTGGCGCAGCAGCGAAGACCGTGGCAACGCGTGCCTGATCGTGACCGAGATGGGCAACCTGCAGGATCTGCTGCTGCGCTATGGCTCCCTGAATGACAGCGGCCTGTGGAACCCACACACTGCCGAAGCCGTGCGCCGTACCCTGCTGCATGCAAGGCCGGCCGGCACGATGGAGGTCTATCAGTTCGGAGACAACGCGCTGGCGATCCTGCTGTTCGACGCAAGCCTTGCCGATCTCCGCGCGGATGCCGAGCTGCCTGCGTTGGCCGACCGCCTGTCCACGGTGATCGGCGATGACTGGCCGGGCTTCCGCCCGGTGTTCCGCTGTGCGGTGGTCGAGCTGACCCCACCCATGCACGACGACAACTCCATCCCGTTCCGCGCCGTCACCCTGGCCTTGAACACGATCGAATCCGGCGTGGTGTTCTTCGACGATCCCATCCAGCGCGACAGCGAGGTGGATGCACTGATCGAGACCGCGCTTGACCACTGGCTGCGGCACGCCGATGCACCGCTGTATTACCAGCCCAAGTTCCGCCTGCATGACCGCCACCTGGTCGGCGCCGAAGCGCTGTTGCGGATGCGCGATGGCGATGGTCACCTGATTGCGCCGATGCGGGTGGTTTCACTGCTGCGCCGCCGCGGCCGTCTGGCCGAACTGGAATGGGCCACGCTGCAGGCGGCCACCGCCTTCCTTGGCCACTGCCGGGATGACGGGCACACGCTGACGATCGCGGTAAACGTGTCCGCCGAATCGCTGCGCCAACCCGGCTTCGGCGTGCGGCTGTGCACCTTGCTGGAGCAGCAACGCATACCCGGCGCAATGTTGCGGCTGGAGATCGTCGAGTGGACCGAGATCGTCGAGCGCGACGTCGTCGACGCCAACGTCGTGGTTCTATTGGCCGCCGGCATGAGCCTGTCACTGGACGATTTCGGCGCCGGCTACTCGACGCTGATCCTGCTGTCGCAGCTGTCGGTGGCCGAGGTCAAGATCGAACGGGCGCTGATCGCCACGTTGGCCGATGCCAAGTCGCAGTCCATCGTCCGTTTCATCGTGGAGGTGGCGCACCGCTGCGGTGCCATCGTCGTCGCCGAAGGCACCGAAACCACGGCACAGGAACAACTGCTGCGTGCGCTGGGAGTGGATGTCGGCCAAGGCTATCTGTATGCACACGCCCTGCCGCCGGAACAGTTCCGGCAGCTGGCATGAGCATCTCTCAGGCGAGGCGCACCGACACTTCCACATCCTCGGCGAACGGCACCGACAGATAGCCGGCGCTGCCCGAGCGCATGCGCTGCTGGTAGCGCGGGCTGTCGTCTGCATTGTCGGCCACCACCAGCGCGCCCGGACGCAGCCGCTCCTGCAGCAGGTCCAGCACATCGTCGTACAGCACCTTGGCGCCATCGAGCAGCACCAGATCGATGGTATCGGGCAAGTCCACTGCCAGGGTCTCCAGTGCATCGCCCACACGGATCTCCACCAGGTCGTCCAGACCCGCTTCACGCAGGTGGCCGGCGGCACGCCGTGCCTTCTCCGGCTCGAATTCGGTGGTGATCAGGCGGCCGCCGCCGTTGTCACGCAACGCAGCGGCCAGATGAATGCTGGAGATGCCAAACGACGTACCGAACTCGACGATGGTACGGGCACCGCTGCTGCGCGCCAGCAGGTACAGCAGGTTGCCGGTTTCCTGCGACACCGGCAGCCACAGGTCCTTCAGCAGCTCGCCGTACAGGCGCCGGTATTCGGTACGGCTGCCGAGCAGTCGCTGCCGCTCTTCGGCGGAAACAGCGGTCAAGGCCGGGCTGAGCGCGCTGTCGGCTTCGGTGAACAGGCGCGCCAGCAGGGGCGCAACCGGGGCGGAGATCAGGGTGGACATGGACGGGTGTTCCTTTCGGCGGCGGGGTTAGAATGCGAATGATTCGTCGCAATCAAGAATACGGACGATCCCCCGTTCCGCCTATTCGCATTGGAAAACCGCCATGTCCGAGCGCCGCCCGCCACAGATTTCCTCGAGAAAACAGCCTCGCCAGTCACGATCGAACGACCTGGTCGCGGCCATCCTCGAAGCCGCTGCTCAGGTTTTGAAGCATGAAGGTGCTCCTCGGTTCACCACCGCGCGAGTGGCCGAACGCGCCGGCGTCAGCGTCGGTTCGCTGTACCAGTACTTTCCCAACAAGGCAGCAATCCTGTTCCGTCTGCAGCGCGATGAGTGGCAGCAGACCGGCGCGATGCTGCGCGACATCCTGCAGGACACACGGCAACCGCACCTGCAGCGCCTGCGCACGTTGGTGCATGCCTTCATCGTGTCGGAATGCGAGGAAGCGCAGACCCGTGGCGCGTTGAACGATGCCGCGCCGCTGTACCGCGATGCGCCGGAAGCGCAGGAAGCACGCAGCGAGTCCGACGATGCGATGCTCGCGTTCATGGCCGAAGTGCTGCCGCAGGCCTCGGTGGGCACGCGCCAGCTGGCGGTTGATCTGATCGACACCACGCTGGGTGCCACCGGCCGCGAATTCTCCAGTGAACCGCGCACCGCAGCGCAGATACGCACTTACTCCGATGCGGTGGCCGACATGTTCTGCGCTTACCTCCGGCATCTGGGCGCGCACTGATCGCGCAGGCCGAGCTCTACACCGCGTAGAAACCGAGGAACATGGCCACCGCCGACTCGGCCACGCGCGTGCGCTCGGCCGGTGCCAGCGGCGCCTGACCCATCGTCACCTGCGGCCAGAACGCGAAGCTCTTCACCAGCCCCTGCAGCTGATGGCCGGCAAATTCCGGATCGACCTCGCGCAGCCGCCCATCGGCAATCGCCGCACGGATCCACGCGCTGACGCCACTCTCCTTCTCGCCCATGCGGCAGACGATCGCCTGCGCACGCTCGGGCGAATGGATGATCTCGGCCATCGCCACCCGCGCCAGATCGATGAAGTTGGCATCGCCCAGCAGGTCCAGTTTCTGCCGCAGCAGCTGCAGCAGCTGCACCTCCAGCGACTGGTCGGCGCGGTATGGCAGCTCGACGCTGGCCACGCTGCTGTGCCACAGCTCTTCCAGGATCAGCGCGAACAGTTCTTCCTTGCTCGGGAAGTGGTTGTAGACGGTGCGCTTGGAGACGCCAGCCACCGCCGCGATGCGATCCATGCTGGTCGCCTCGTAGCCGGCTGACCGGAACTCCTCCACCGCCGCGCGGACGATGGCCTCGCGTTTGCGGTCGGTAAGGCGTTGCGGGGCAAGGGACATGGCGGGACCAGACAGCTGAACGGATGCCCCCATTTTACACCCGGCAGTGTACTTTCCAGAAATCGGAAACTACACTGTGCAGTGTACCCTGCGGACGTCACCCATGAAGCGCCTGCTCCTTGTCCTCCTGCTCGGAATCCTCGCCGTGACCGCCTATACCTTCTGCAAATCCTGGTCCCTCCCCGACTTCCCCGATTCGCCGCAGTACCGCGAAGGCAAGTTCCGCAATGCCCTGCCGAAGCCGGCAATGGGCCTGCGCGATGGCCTGGAGATCTGGTGGACCTTCCTGTTCAACAAGCCCAAGGGCACCGTGCCCAACCACCCCATTCCGGTGCAGACGCTGGACCGCGCCACGCTGGACGCAGCGCCTGACCGCAGCCTGTTCCGGCTCGGCCATTCGACGATCCTGCTGAAGCTGCGCGGCCAGTACTGGCTGACCGATCCGGTGTTCTCCGAACGCGCATCACCGGTGCAATGGATGGGCCCGGCGCGCTTCCATGCACCGCCGATCAGCATCGACGAACTGCCGCCGATTGCCGGCGTCATCCTCTCGCACAATCACTACGACCACCTCGACCACGCGGCCGTGATGAAGCTGGCCGGCAAGACCGCGCGCTTCATCGCGCCGCTGGGTGTGGGCGACCAGCTGATTGCCTGGGGCGTGGATGCGGCCAAGGTCGAACAGCTGGACTGGTGGCAGTCCACCGAAGCCGCTGGCCTGCGCCTGACCGCGACACCCGGCCAGCATTTCTCCGGCCGCGGCCTGGGTGACAGCGATCGCAGCCTGTGGGCCTCGTGGGTGATCCAGGACGGCGACTTCCGCATCTTCTTCAGCGGCGACACCGGCTACTTCGATGGCTTCAAGGCCATCGGCGAGAAGTACGGTCCGTTCGACCTGACGATGATCGAAACCGGCGCCTACGATCAGCGCTGGGCGTTCGTGCACATGCAGCCCGAACAGACCCTGCAGGCGCACCTGGACCTGCGCGGCAAGTGGCTGCTGCCGATCCACAACGGCACCTTCGACCTGGCCCTGCACGAGTGGCAGCAGCCGTTCGAACGCATCAGCGCATTGGCTGCGGCGAAGAACGTGCCGGTGGCCACGCCGATGATGGGCGAGGCACTGGACATGCAGGCACCGACCGCGGGAACGCGCTGGTGGGAGCGGGTGGAACTGTAACGGCCTGTCGCGCAGCGACCCTCAGCCGGGATGGCTAACCAGCCGTTCCTGCTCCTTCGCCACATTGATCTGAAGCGCCGCAGCAGCGAGCTCCGCCAGCTCGCTGCTGACCTTCTGGCTGCCGCGCGCCTGCATCCACGAAAGAATATCGGCCAGGTGCCAGATCGACGCGCTGCCTTCGTGCACCGGTGCCGGAAACGTCTGCGGGTGCGCGAGCAGCAACTTGCGCATGTTCTGCCGTGACATGCCCAGCAGATCAGCAACATCCGTCAGACCCACCAGATCGGGACTGACTTCGATCAGCTCTGCATCGGGTACGGCACGCTGGACGTCTGCCAGCGCGGAGCGCATCGCCTCAGCGGCACTGCTCGCCTCACGACAGAATTCCAGCGCCAGCCTGCCCGGCCTGCCAATGCCCAGCAGCGCATCATCACAGCCGGCATCGGCAAGGCGTTGCTCAAGCGAGCCAGCGTCGGTACCTGAATCCGCCAGACGATATTTGAGAATGAAGGTGAATTCCATCATCTACGTGTCCTTGGGAGGATGCCGGGTGCGTCATCGCTCACGGCTGCAGTTCTCGACAACGCGACACAAGGCTCGCGCATGGTTCAAGGCATTCCGGGGCGTGCTCCATATGCTCACCACACAGAATTCGCCACATCGGCAGTCCTTGTCGTTGTAGGGACAGTACATTCGTCCCCAGGCATGACTGCCGCCGATCCGCAGCCACCATCCACGCGACTCGGCGAAACGGAAGGCAGCTTCAATGTCTTTGTCTGGATGGCGCGAACGAGGGCATTCCCTTCCCTCGGAGGCTGGATACGATCGCAACGGTTGTCAAGTGACAACCCATGGTGAGTGCGACCAGTCGATTCGACCCTACAGCCTCTCCGCCATGGATCCGGAGCCATCCGCGTCAGTGATCCGGGCGTACCTGTTTCTGCAGGTGAATTCCCAACCCATTCTCCTTCGCCGAGATTCCAGGCCGCAGCTCCAGCGACGGGATCAGATAATCACCGCCGTTCTGCCGCCGGTAGGCAATCACCGGATCGCTCGCCAGCCCATCCAGCCGCGCACCCAGACCTTCCAGCACGGCAGGCAGCGACGCCTCATCGATACGACTGCTGCGATAGATCACATGCGCGGGCAGCACGTCAAAGCCGGGATAGAACAGGATGCCGTGCTGGATCGGGAACAGCACATCGTCGATCGGCCCATTGATACCGCGCGGACCGTAATGCGACTCCCAGCCGCCGGTGGTCACCACCAGCATCGCGCGCTTGCCGGACATCGCGCCCTCGCCATAGCGGTCGCCCCAGTGCCGATCGGAATGCTCGCCGACGCCATACGCAAAACCATAGGCGTACACGCGGTCCACCCACCCCTTGAGGATGGCCGGCATCGAGAACCACCACAGCGGGAACTGCAGGATCACCGCGTCGGCCCAGCGCAGTTTTTCCTGCTCGGCGGCGATGTCTGCACTCTGACGGCCGGTCCTGAAGGCTTCGCGAGAATCCAGTGAAGCGTGGAACGGCAGGGAAGGATCCCGCCCGATGTGATCGTCGGCATCGATCTGCGCCTTCCATTGCATGGCATGCAGATCGGACACCTGCACGGTGTGGCCGGCACGTTGCAGGCGCTCGACCGTGAAGGCCTTCAGGGTGCCGTTGAGCGAAGTGGGTTCGGGGTGGGCGTAGACAAGCAGGACGTTCATGGTGGTACCAGGGAGGGGTTGCCGGCCACGTTAGGCGTCCCCGCGCTATAGTTGAAATGAATTCCTGCAATCCCCAGCATTGCCATGGACAATACTCTGCGCCGTATCGACCTCAACCTGTTGGTGACCCTGCAGGCCTTGCTGGAAGAGCAGAACGTCACCCGCGCGGCCGAGCGCCTGCATCTGGCCCAGCCCACCGTCAGCGTGCAGCTGGCGCGCCTGCGCGACCTGTTCGATGATCCACTGCTGCTGCCTGGGCCACGCGGCATGCGTGCCACCGCGCGGGCCGAGGCACTGCGAGAGCCGCTGGCCGAGGCACTGGCCGCAGTGCAGCGCGCGGTCGCGCCGGTACAGGCGTTCGATCCTGCCCAGGCCACGCAGACCTGGCGGATCATGGCGTCAGACTTCGGCGAAACCACGATCGTCCTGCCGGCGTTGGCCGACCTGCGCCAGCGTGCACCCGGCACCCGCATTGCGGTCGTCAGCCTGGCACCAGCGCAGATGGTGGCGCAGAGCGAACGCGGCGAGATCGATCTCGCGCTCCACATCACCTCCGACGCGCCTCCCTCGCTGCATCATCGCCCGCTGTTCCAGGAGCGCTACGTACTGGCCGGGCGCCGCGATCATCCACGACTCAAGCGGCGGCCGACGCTGAAGCAGTTCTGCGCACTGGACCATGTGATCGTGTCACCGGATGGCGGCGGCTTCCATGGCGGCACCGACAGCGCGTTGGCGCATGCCGGCGCGCGTCGCAACGTGGTGCTGTCGGTGCCGCACTTCCTGTTCCTGCGCAGCGTGCTGCTGCGCACGGATCTGGTGGCGATGATGCCGTCGCGCTTGGTCGCGCAGGACCCGGCCTTGAAGGCCGTTGAAGCGCCCCTCGATGTGCCGGGGTTCGAGATGGTGATGCTCTGGCATGAGCGCGTGCATCGCGATCCGGCGCATCGATGGTTGCGCGAGCGGATCTGTGCGCATTCATGAAACGTCGGGCTGGAGCATGTCCGGGAAATATTGCGACGCGTCATGTAACCGGTTACATCCCTTGCTAGCGTAGGCCCGCCCGTTCCCGGGCCCTGCTGATGTGAGGCCTTCGCAATGACGTTGTGCGCCGACCGCTGGATCGCCCCCTGCCCGCCGAACCGGCGCCTTGCCCTGGCCCTGCTGCTGCCGACCCTCGCACTGGCTGCAGCCGTAAGCGCACAGAACCTGCCACCGCGTGCGCAATGGCAGGCCAGCGCGTCATCGCAGCAAGTTCCGGCGATGGCGATCAGCCACCTGATCGACAACGATCCGAAGACGGTGACCGGTGGCGCGTTCAGTCCCGGCCACTGGTTCCAGATCGATCTCGGCAAACCGGCGATGCTGGCCGGTACCCGCCTCACCTGGGATGTCTCCAACCCCGAAGGCTATTCGCTGCAGACCTCGCTCGATGGCAAGCAGTGGCAGACGGCCTATGTCATGGCCGATTCGCTGGGCGGCATCGAGACCCTGTACTTCGCACCGCGCCAGGCCCGCTACCTGCGCCTGGCCAGCCCGCAGCGCACCTCCGACTGGGGCGTCTCCATCTTCGAAATGGAACCGCTCGACACCGCGCTCACTGCAAGGGTGGCGGGGCTGGATGCCACCCAGTCCGCTGCGCTGTGGCAGGGCAGCGGAACGGTGGCCATACCCGCTGGCAAGGGCGGCATCCACACGCTCGACATCACCCTGCCCCGCGCGCAGCCGAGCACCGGGCTGGCGGTGGACTGGGCCAACGTGCACGGCGCTGCACGCCTGCAGGCACAGGATGCGAAGGGCCACTGGCACGAACTGGCGCGCGATGCGCAGGCAGCGAGCCGGCAGCAGAGCTGGCTGGCGGCCGATGCACCGCTCGACCTGCAGGCACTGCGGCTGACCGTGGAAGGCGATGCACCGCAGATCAAGCGCCTCCGCCTGCTCGGCCCGAAGGCGGTGATGACGCCGATGAAGCGCTACCAGATCGCCGCCAGCGGCGCGCAGCGCGCTTTGTTCCCCGCGTCGCTGCATATGCAGCAGACCTACTGGACCGCGGTGGGTGTGCATGCCGGCCGGCAGAAATCGATCTTCGACGAATACGGCAACATCGAGGCCTACAAGGGCGCACCGCTGGTGCAGCCGATCTGGCGCAGTGCCGATGGCCGCGCGGCGGGTGCCGCCGAACAACCGGTGCAGCACGCCCTTCGCGATGGCTGGAAGCCGATGCCATCGGCCACTTGGTCACCGCAACCGGGGCTGGAGCTGCGCAGCGAGGCCTTCGCCATCGAGCGCGACGGGCAACCGGTCACCTTCGTGCGCCATC
Organism: Stenotrophomonas sp. 14P6.2.3; assembly: GCF_057799055.1. Classification (NCBI taxonomy): domain Bacteria; kingdom Pseudomonadati; phylum Pseudomonadota; class Gammaproteobacteria; order Lysobacterales; family Lysobacteraceae; genus Stenotrophomonas; species Stenotrophomonas sp. 14P6.2.3. Next base: position 113,669 of record NZ_JBYOLA010000004.1, on the reverse strand, counting down.
GCCTGCGCAACACCGGCAGCACGGCGATCGAAGGCACGCTGACCCTGGCGGTGCGACCGATGCAGATGAACCCGCCGTGGCAGAACGGCGGGCTGTCGCCGATCCACGAAGTGGCCGTCGAGGGTAATGCCGTGCGCGTCAATGGCCGCACGCTGCTGCAGTCAGTCACTGCGGTGGATGCCGCCGGCGCCGCGCCCTTCGGCAACGAAGGCGACACCGAGATCACGTCGGCCATCGCCAGCGGGCAACTGCCTGCCGCACAGCAGGCAAGCGACGGCGCAGGCCTGGCAGCGGCGGCGTTGAGCTATCGCGTCAGCCTGGCCCCCGGTGCCAGCGATGCGGTGGTGGTGGCCTTCCCACTTGGCACCGCCACCGCCGATGCCAATGGCGTGCTGCCGCAAGCACCGACCCTCGACCTCGCATCGCTGCCGCGCGATGGCGACAAGGCCTTCGACACGCTGGCCAGCCGTGCCTCCGCCGATTGGCAGGCACGCCTGGGCCAGGTCGGCCTGCGCCTGCCCGATCCTTCGCTGGTGGACATGCTGCGCGCGCAGGCCGCGTACATGCTGATCAACCAGACCGGCCCGGCAATGCAGCCCGGCCCACGCAACTACAACCGTTCCTTCATCCGCGACGGCATGGCCACCTCGGCCGTGCTGCTGCGCATGGGCGAAGCCAAGGTCGCGCGCGACTACCTGGCCTGGTACAGCGAACATGGCGTGCACGGCAACGGCCTGGTGTCGCCCATCCTCAACGACGATGGCAGCGTCAATACCGGCTTCGGCTCGGACATCGAGTACGACAGCCAAGGCCAGTACGTCACCCTGGTGGCCGACGTTGCACGGCTGGATGGCGGGCCCGAAAGCGTGCGCATCTATCTGCCCAAGGTGAAGGCCGCGCTGCGCTTCCTGCAGGAACTGCGCGAACGCACGCTGGTGCCGGGTTACATGGCCGACCAGCCCGCACCGGAACGCTTCGCCGGCATTCTTGCGCCGTCGATCAGCCACGAGGGCTACCCCTCGCCCACCCACAGCTACTGGGACGACTACTGGGGCCTGAAGGGCTGGCATGACGGCGCGTGGTTGGCTGAATCACTGGGCGACCACGAAACCGCAAAGTGGGCGCGCGAACAGTACAAGGCGTTGTATGACGCCCTGCATGCCTCGATCCGCGCGACCATGGCATGGAAGGGCATCGATTTCATTCCCTCGTCGGCCGACCTCGGCGACGGCGACCCGACCGGTGTGTCGATCGCACTGGACCCGACCGGCGCACAGAGCGTGCTGCCCGCCGAGGCACTGCGCACCACCTTCGCCCGTTACCTGGACGATGTGCGCAAGCGCAATCAGCCCGGGGCGCTGTATGCCTACACGCCGTATGAAATCCGCAACGTGCTGAGCTACGTGCACCTGGGCCAACCTGAAGCGGCCGACGAACTGCTGCAGGGCCTGCTGCACGATCGCAGGCCGCTGGAGTGGCAGGTGCTGGCCGAGGTCGTGCATTCGCGGTTGCGTTTCCCACGCTATCTGGGCGACATGCCGCACACCTGGATCGGCGCCGAATACGGCCGCACCCTGTTCGGCATGCTGATGCGCGAGGACGATGATGCGCTGTCGCTGCTGCCAGGTACGCCGCCTTCCTGGGTGGCCGGTGAAGGCCTGGCCGTCGACCGCCTGCCCACTGCCTATGGCACCCTGCAGATGCAGGCGCACCAACGCGATGGAACGCTGCAGGTCTCGCTCGGCAAGGGACTGCGCAAGGGCACGCCGGTACGTGTGTGGTGGCCGAGCCGCACCCTGCCGAAGGATGTGCGTGTCGACGGGCGATCGGTACAGAACTTCGACAAGGACGGGGTGCTGCTCGATGGCCCGTTCCGTATGCTTGAGGCACGCTGGTAATGACGCCCCTGCAGGAACCGAAGTGATCGAACTTCTACTCAATGGCGGCCAGGTCGCCGCCACTACCGACGAACAGCTGGCCAGCGCACTGGCGCTGGCCGCATCGATGCCTCAGTTCGAGCTGTGGGCATCGGTGCCCGATGGGCCAACGCTGTGCATGCTGCGCAATGCGGAACACGCGTGGCTGATGTACCTGCACGAGCCGGGCGACGGCGGCTTCCATTCCTGCGGAAACGAACATCGCGCCGGCAATGCCTATTTCCGGCTCGACAACGGCCAGGTGGACGGCTATCCGCTGGCATGGTGCATCGACGTCGAAGCGTGCTTTGCTGCGATCAGTTTCTTTCACGGCAATGCAGGCGCCCGCCCGGACCACATCGAGTGGCAGTCCTGACCCCGGTTGAAGCCGACCTTGGTCGGCACGCCGTCCGTCGAGCAAGCTCGACGCCTACCAGGCGGCATCGCTAGAACCCCGGCAACCCCGGTGGATTGGTCTGCGATTGCGGCACCGCTTCTTCGGCCACGTTCCAGCGCGCCAGTACCTTCGCATAGGTACCGCTGCCGATCTGCGTGTTCAGCGCCTGGGTCACCGCATCGGCCAGGCCGCTGCCCTTGCGGGTGGTCACCGAGATCGCCGCCGCATCCGGCCAGCCGCCCGGGAACAGGCCAACCCGGCGCACCTTGCCATCGCGTGCCGAATAGGCGCCGGTGGCATTCGGCTCGAACGACACATCGGCGCGACCGGTGATCACTGCCAGCCGCCCGATCACTGCGTCATCGAAGTACTGGTACTCCACCGGTTTCAGGCCAGCGGCGATGTTCTGCTTGTCCCATTGGCGCAGGATCTGGTCCTGGTTGGTGCTGGCGCCCACCACCACTTTCAGCCCGGCCACGTCGGCGGGCGTGGCAATCTTCTGGATCGGTCCATCGGTGCGGGTGTAGATGCCCAGCAGGTCGAAACGGTAGCTGGAGAAATCGAACTTCTTCTTGCGCTCTTCAGTGACCGTCACGTTCGACAGCACCGCATCGTACTTGCCCGATTCCAGCCCCAGCGGCCAATCGGCCCACGCCACCGGCACCACCACCAGCTTCAGGCCGAGTCCATCGGCGATCAATCGTGCGATATCGGGCTCCACGCCCACCACTTCCTTGCTGTCGGCACCGTAGTCGGCCAACGGCAGCTGGCCAGGATGGGTGGCGATGGTGAAGGCACCCGGGGTGACGAAACGGTAGCCGGCCGGAATCAGCGCCTGTGCCTTCGGATCGGGCGTGCCCTTCAGTATCTCCGCGTTGCTGGCTGCCAGCGATGTCGCCGCAACAGGCACGCCATCGGGGCCCTGGCGTACGCGAGAGTAGACGATGCCGGCGATGCCGATGACCAGCACACCGACGATCAACAGGGTGCTGCGTGCGGGACGTCGCTGCGATGCTGGGCTCATGGGGTTTCTCGAAAGGGGTTACAGGGTCTTGGCCAGGAAATCGGCGGTGCGTTGCTGGCGCGGGTGTTCAAACAGCGCGTCCGGCGTGCCCTGTTCGATCACACGGCCCTGGTCCATCATCACCACGTGGTCGGCCACGCGGCGGGCGAAGCCCAGTTCGTGGGTGACGATCACCAGCGTGGTGCCGGAACTGGCCAGCTCCTCGATCACGCTCAGCACTTCGGACACCAGCTCCGGGTCCAGCGCGGAGGTCGGCTCGTCGAACAGCAGCACCTTCGGCTGCAGCGCCAGCGCGCGGGCAATGGCCACGCGCTGCTGTTGACCACCGGACAGCTGGCGCGGGAAGGCATCGGCCTTGTCGGCCAACCCCACCCGCTCCAGCAGGGTGCGCGCCTGCTGCTCGGCCTGTGCGCGCGATATGCCACGCACGGCGATGGGCGCTTCGATGATGTTCTCCAGCGCGGTCATGTGCGGGAACAGGTTGAAGCCCTGGAACACCATGCCGACTTCCGCGCGGCGCCGGCGGATCTCGCCTTCCGGCAGCTCATACAGCGTGTCACCGTCGCGGCGGTAGCCGATCAGCTGGCCTCCCACGGTGACGAAGCCACTGTCAGCGCGTTCAAGATGATTGATCAGCCGCAGCAGCGTGGACTTGCCGGCACCGGACGGGCCGATCAGCACGGTCACGCTGCCCGCCTTCAGCTCCAGGTGCACGTCATCCAGCACCGTCTGCTCGCCGAAGGCCTTGCCCACACCCTGCAATGAAACGGCGGCGCCCGTGCCCGCCTCGATCGGCACGGCAAAAGCCGCGCGGCTGGGTACGCGTGCAATGGCCGGCACCACCGGGCGCGGTGACGTCGACGGTACCCGCGACACGCTGCGCTCATGCTGCAGCTGGCCACGCGCGAAACGCTGCTCTACCCGCCGCTGCAGCAGCGACAGCACCGTCAGGATCACCAGGTACCAGACCGTGGCCACCATCAGCAGCGGCACCACCTCCAGGTTGCGGCGGTAGATCACCTGCACGGTGTAGAACAGCTCCGGCAGCGCCAGCACGTAGACCACCGAGGTGCTCTTGGCCAGGCCGATCACATCATTGAACGCCGCCGGCAGGATCGAACGCATCGCCTGCGGCAGGATGATGCGGCGCACCTGTCGGCCGCGCGGCAGGCCCAACGCGGCGGCTGCTTCGTACTGGCCGTGGTCGACCGACAGGATGCCGCCACGGATCACCTCCGCCGAGAACGCCGCCTGGTTCAAGGTGAGGCCGAGTACCGCCGCAGTGAACACGCCGATCAACTGCGTGGTCGGGTACGAGAACAGGCTGATGCCGGTGAACGGCACGCCCAGTTCGATGGTGCTGTACAGGTAGCCCAGGTTGTTCAGCAGCAGCAACAGCACCAGCAGCGGAATCGAACGGAACAGCCACACGTAGCCCCACGACACCGCCGACAGCAGCGGTGAACCAGAGACGCGGGCCAAGGCCAGCAGTGTGCCCAGCGCGAAGCCGAGGCCGGTACCGAGCGCGGTCAGCAGCAAGGTCCGCCCCAACCCTTCCAGTACCGGGCGGGCGAAAAACCATTCGGCGAACGTGCCCCAGCCCCAGCGCGGGTTGCCCAGCACCGACTGCAACCCGATCAGGATCAACGCCAGTGCCAGCACCGTACCGATCACCTGCAGCGGGTGCCGCGCCGGCACGATTTTCAGCGCCGTGGCCGGCTGGCGGGGAATGCCCTCGATAGCGGTGGATGGCGTACTCATGCCACCGCTCCGTGCAGTGCGATGGCGGGCGCGACGCCCACCTGCGGCTGCGGCACCAGCTGTTTTTCGAACGGCAGATGCGCGATGGTTTCCGGGTCTGCATCCAGGTCGAACAGCGCGGTGTAGCCGTGGCTGAGGTACAGGCCAACCGCCTCCGGCTGGCGGAAGCCAGTGGTCAGGAAAACGCGCCGATAGCCCTGCCGCGCAGCCTGGTCTTCCAGTTCCTGCAGTACGCGACGGGCGATGCCCTGCCGGCGCAGACCAGGCAGCGTCCAGATCCGCTTGAACTCGGCGGTATCATCGTCGCGATGCGGCATGAACGCGCCGCCGGAGATTGCTACACCATCGCGCAGCAGCAGCACGAACGCACCCACCGGGGCCGCGAACGCTTCTGCCGGGTAGCGCTGCAGCTCTTCTCGGGCGCTGCCACCAATGCGCCGGCGCACGTCTGCATAGCGGTTGTCGTATTCCTGTTCCAGGCCGTCAAACAGCGGCCGCGCCAGCGGGTCATCCACCGCGGTGTACAGGAAGCGATCGTTGTCGTACCGCACGCTCATGCCACGTCCTCCACCAGGTAGTGCTCGGCCAGGCGCGCCCACAGGCTGGCCGCGGGGGCGATGGCCGCATCATTGAACACATAGCGCGGGCTGTGCAGCGGCGCGCTGTCGCCGTTGCCGACGAACACGAAACTGCCCGGCCGCGCCTGCAGCAGGAAGGCGAAGTCTTCGCTGGCGGTACGCGGTGCGAAGGCCTCCACCACCTGCCCGGCGCCGAAGCCCTGTACCGCCACCTCGCGGATGTACGCCGTCTGCTCCGGATGATTGATTACGCTGGGGAAGCCGCGCGGGAATTCGATCTCGGCACGCGCGCCAAACGCAGCGGCGGTCTGCTCGGCAATGTCGGTGACCCGTCGGCGCAGGGTATCGCGCACCTCCGGCAGGTACGCACGCACGGTCAGCTTCAGCTCGACCACATCGGGAATCACGTTGGCGGCCTGCCCACCGTGGATCGAACCGACGGTGACCACGCCCATCTGCCGCGGATCGACATTGCGCGACACCACGCTCTGCAGCGCGGTGATGATGTGTGCAGCGGCCAGGATCGGGTCGACGCTGCCCTGCGGCTCGGCGCCGTGGCCACCCTTGCCGATCACCCGCAGCCGCGCCCAGTCCACCGAAGCCATCGCCGGTCCGTCGACGAAGCCGAAGTGCCCTACTGGAACGCCCGGCCAGTTGTGCAGGCCATAGATGGCATCGACCGGGAAGCGCTCGAACAGGCCATCGGCGATCATCTTCGAAGCACCCGACCCGGTTTCCTCGGCCGGCTGGAACACCAGCTGCAACGTGCCATCGAATCGCCCGTGGTGTGCCAGGTAGTGGGCGGCCGAGAGCAGGATGGCGGTGTGGCCATCGTGGCCGCAGGCGTGCATCAGGCCTTCGCGCTGGCTGGCATAGGCCAGCCCGGATTCTTCATGGATCGGCAGCGCATCGATGTCGGCGCGCAGGCCCAACCGGCGGCTGCCCTGCCCGCGCTGCAGCGTACCGACCACGCCGGTGCCACCGATGCCGGTGCTGACCGCGTAGCCCCATTGCTGCAGCAGTTCCGCCACGCGGGCACTGGTGCGGTGTTCTTCGAAGGCCAGTTCCGGGTGCTGGTGCAGGTCATGGCGGATCGCGATGGCCTCGTCGGCACGTGCCGCGATCTCGGGCAGTACGCCCGTTGCCGGCGAATTGCTCCGGGCATGGCCCGGCGCTACCGAGGTATCTCCGCTCATCGCCTTATCCCACCTTCCGCGCCGGCTCGGCGTCGGTCGCATAACGGCTCGCCTTGCGTGGCAGGCCCAGGTGGTCGCGCAGAGTCTCTCCTTCGAGCTCACTGCGGTGGTAGCCGCGCGCTTCCAGCAAGGGCAGCACAAGGGTCACGAAATCATCCAGGCCTTCGCGCTGCGCGGCGAAGCCGAGGATGAAGCCATCGCTGGCACCGGCGTCGAACCAGCGGATCAGTTCGTCGGCTACATGCTCCGGCGTACCAATGAAGTTCGGCCGCGGGCTGACCGCCTGCAGTGCAACCTGGCGCAGGCTCAGGCCCTGCTCACGCGCGTCCTGCTTGATGCGGTCGGTGGTGGAGCGGAAGGAATTGGCACCGATATCGCCCAGCTCCGGGAACGGCGCGTCAGGGTCGTACTGGCTGAAGTCGTGGTGGTCGAAGAAACGGCCGAGATACGCCAATGCATCGTCCAGCCCGGCCAGCGCAGCAATTGCCTGGTACTTGGCTTCGGCTTCTTCCGCCGTACGGCCGACGATCGGGCCGATACCCGGGAAGATCTTGACGTCAGCGGCGCTGCGGCCATGGGCGATCGCCGAGTTCTTCACCTTCTGGGTGAACGCACGGGTCTCCTCCAGCGACGGCGCGTGGGTGAACACCGCATCGGCGTACTTGCCGGCCAGCGCAATGCCATCGTCGGACGAACCGGCCTGGAAGATCACCGGCTGCCCCTGCGGTGAGCGCTGGATGTTGAGCGGCCCTTCCACCTGGAAGAAGCGGCCCTTGTGGTCGAGGCGACGGAACTTCTCCGGTGCGAAGAACGTACCGCTGTCGCGGTCGCGCACGAATGCATCGTCATCCCACGAATCCCACAGGCCCTGCACTACTTCAAGGTACTCATCGGCAATCTGGTAGCGCAGCGCGTGTTCCGGATGCGGGCGGCCGTAGTTGCGGCCCGAACCTTCCAGCGGCGAGGTCACCACGTTCCAGCCGGCGCGGCCGCCGCTGAGCAGGTCCAGCGAGGCGAACTGGCGGGCTACGGTGAACGGATCGCTGTACGACGTGGACAGCGTGCCGGCCAGACCGATCTTCTTCGTTGCCGTCGCCAGTGCCGACAGCAGCGAGATCGGCTCGAAACGGTTGAGGAAATGCGGGATCGACTTCTCGTTGATGTACAGGCCGTCAGCAACGAAGCCGAAGGCGATGCCGTTGTCCTCGGCGGTACGCGCGATATCGATGTAATAGCCCAGGTTGACGCTGGCATCGGGCGCGTTGGACGGATGCTTCCAGGCATGCATGTGGCTGCCGGGGCCCTGCAGCATGATGCCGAACGGGATGGGACGCGGGGTCGTGCTCATGGGGTCGCTCCAGCAGTCAGGCCACCGCCGCGCGGGGAGCGGGCGACAGCAGTTCAAGGGACGTCAGGCGTGCGTCGAGGTCGGCCACCGGCGCGTCGAGGATGAATTCACCCACGCCGAAGCGCCGGTGCAGCGCATCCAGCTCGCTGCGTACGTGCTGCGCGTCGCCAGAGAGCACGCTGGGGCGTGTTTCTTCGACGCGGAAGTCAGTGACACCCACCTGCCGTGCGTACTCGGCAGCGGCCTCGGGGCTGGGCAGGTTCACCGTTTGTCCGGGGCCGAGGTGCAGCTTGTAGACCCGCAACGCGCCGATATGGCGCGCAGCAGCCTCGCTGGTGGGCGCGGCGAAGGCCACCGTTGCCAGCAGCGGCGCGTGCGTGGACACCGCGCGATACGCCTCGAAGGCGGCCTCGATGTGTTTCGGGTCGCCGTCGAAGTGCGCGGCATACACGAAGCGCCAGCCCAGTTCGGCCGCCTGCCGCGCGCTCTGCGGGCTTGCGCCCAGCAGGAAGCGCTCCGGCGCCGTCTGCGGAATCGGCCGCGCCTGCGCATCAGCCTGTGCATCGGACAGATATCCTTCCAGGTCGCGCAGCTGCTGGTCGAAATCGGCGAATGCCGGGCGACCGGCGGCCAGTGCGGCAGTCGATGCCGGCAGACCGCCCGGTGCCTTGCCCACGCCCAGATCCACGCGCCCTGGCGCCAGTGCCGCCAGCAGATTGAAGTTCTCGGCCACCTTGTACGGTGCGTAGTGGCGCAGCATCACCCCGCCACTGCCGATGCGGATGCGCCGGGTCTGCGCCAGCACCCACGCCGCCAGTACTTCCGGTGCCGGGCTGGCCAGCGTGGGCGCTGCGTGGTGCTCGGCAAACCAGTAGCGGTGATAGCCCAGCTGCTCGGCACGCTGCGCCAGTTGCAGGCTGTTGCGCAACGCCTGTTCCGGCGTGCTGCCGTCGGCCACCGGGCTCTTGTCCAACACGCTGGTGAGGTAGCTCATCGTCACGTCCTCGCTCAGGGATGGGCCACGGGAATGCCCAGCAGGCCATTCAGTGCCGCCAGGATCGGCTCGGCACCGGAGATGTACTGGCGCTGCTGGTACTCACCACTGGCGTGTTCATTGACCACGCCCTGCGGCAGCACCAGCTTCGGCAGCGACTGGTCCTGCTCGCCGATCTCGGCGATCACCTCGCGGCGCGGCCGGCTGAAGCCGATGCGGCGCACGTCCAGTTGCGCGTCCAGGCCGTCGATGCTCGATAGCGCACCTTCCAGCAGCAGACTGTGCCGGCAGAAGAAGCGTTGTCCGGGCAGCTGACCGTCCTCGAACTCGCGGTCCAGCAGGAACAGGATGGGTTTGTGGGTTGCGTCTACAGCCACGGAATCGTCCTCGTAGGGGCCGGCAATGCACTGCCGCTTCGATATCGATGCTAGAGAAGGACGGCCGGATGCCAGCGCCAGAACTCGACAATCCACGGTCGGATCCGGCCATGCAGATGCAGGTTGGCAATAAGCAGACTGCCGGCCGTTATGGGCGCTGCTAGCGTCACGCCGCTTGCGCAGGCGCGCGCCAGCCCAGTGCCGGCGCGATGTCCTCGATCACCGTGCTGAGGATGCGCCGGTAGTCCTGCTCGGGCAGCTCATACGGCAGCTCCACGCGAAGCTCGTCCACCTGCTGCAGCAGCGGATCGGCCTGCAACCGCGCGATGATCTGCGCCGTGCTGCCGACCACGTCGGGCGCGAACATGGTGCGGCGTGGCCCTTGCGGGGCCAGGGTGCGTGCGTGTCGCTGCACACTGAAGGTCTCGATCCGCTGGCGCGTGGCCGCATCAACACCATCGGTGGGAACCAGCACCCGCCCCACCGCCACGCGGCGCGGGCTGTCCACCGGCAGTGCCGCGCGATAGGCCTGCAGGTGCTGCAGCTGCGCGACGAAGAAGTCATCACTCAACTCGGCGCGGTTGACGTTGCCCAGCAGCAGATGCAGCCCCTGCTCCCCCGCCGAACGCGCCGACTGCAGAGAGCCAGCGCCATACCAGACCCGGTCCACCAGCCCCGGTGCATGCGGCTGCAGTCGCGGGCGATAGCGCGTGGCCGCATTGCCAACCTCGGCATCGGCGGCACCCAACGGCTCACCCCGCAGCGCTTCCAGCAACCGCGTCACCCGGCCATGGGAAAAGTCGATGCGCGCAGGGTCGCTGTCGTACAGCAAGGGCCCAACCAGGTCCCCGTGTGGCGGCGCGCCGGTACTGACGCCCACCTGCAGCCGGCCACCCGCCAGCGCGTCCAGCAACGACAGATCCTCGGCCAGGCGGAACGGTGTTTCATAGCCCAGCTGGATCACCGCACTGCCCAGCTCGATGCGGGTGGTGTGCTGGCTGGCCGCCGCCAGGAACACCGCTGCCGAGCTGATGCCCGGTTCCAGGTGGCGGTGGCGCACCCACGCGCCGTCATAGCCCAGTTGTTCGGCAAACGCGATCAACGCCAGCGTCGCGTCCAGGCCCGCGCGTGGTTGTTCCGGCAGATAGCTTCCGGGCGTGAGGAACGCCAGGTGCCGCAGCTGCACCGCCACGTCCTAGGCGATCCTGCGCAGCGGCGCCGGCAGCGCCGCCGCCAGTGGTGCCACGTGTCCGGCTGCACGCTCGGCCGCCAGTTGGATGCGCGCCTGCAGTGCAGCACTGTTGATGCGGTCGCCGTCGAAGTCGGCCGGCGTGGCATACACCCCGATCGGCAACGTATGCGCCTGCAGGAAGCTGAAGAGCGGCCGCAGCTGATGGTCGATCACCAGCGCGTGGCGCTCGCTGCCACCGGTCGCGGCCAGCAGTACCGGCGTATCCACCAGCGCGTCCAGTTCAATGAAGTCGATCAGGTGCTTGAACAAGCCCGGATAGGATCCGCGATATACCGGCGTGGCCGCTACCAGCAGCTGCGCCGATTCAATCGTGGCCAGCGCCCGCTCAACCTGCGGCTCCACTTCACTACGCTGCAGCGCCTGCCCCAGCGAGCGCGCGATCGGCGCCAGCTCGACCAGCTCCACGCTGATGTTGACCCGCTCGCGCAGCTCTTCCAGCAGATGCCGCACCAGCAGCAACGTGCGCGAGTTGGCCGATGCCGTCGGCGAACCAATCAACGCAACCACATTCAATGCAGATGACATGAAACGCTCCCATGTTGCGCCGAGCCACGCTCGGCTGCGTGTGGCATGAACCTCAGAACCGGTAATTAACGCGCCCGTACCAGAAGGTGCCGACGTTGCTCAGCACATCACCGCTATCCCAAGTGGTCTCGATGCTGGCCACATCGGTGGCGCTGCGTGCGTATGCGGGCACTTTGCGTGTGCGCTTGTCGAACAGGTTGTTGATTCCCAGTGCCGCGCTCCAACCCGCACCCAGTTCCACCCCACCGGACAGGTTGGTCACCAGCACCGGCGGCTGCTTGTACTCCACGCCGTTGTTAAGGCGCTTGATCGGGCCGTAGTAAGTGAAGTCCACGTTCGAGCGCCAGCGCCCGTTCTGCCAGCCCAGCCCCGCCACCTGCGTGTACGACGGCGTGCGGAAGCGCAGCGCATACTCACTCGACTTGGTCAGCAGGTTGATGTTCGGCAGCCCCTGCAACGCCTGCGGAATCGCGCTCACCTTCTGGATGGTGGTGCGGCCCACGTTGGCCGCGTAGGTCCAGCGCAGCTTGCCCCACTGTGTTTCCTGGTTCGCTTCCAGGGTCAGCTCCACACCGCGCGTGCGGGTGTCGCCCACGTTGGTGAAATAGCTGGCGTAGAACGCATCACCGGGCAGGATGCTGATGCCGGCCGTACCCAGCAGCGCATCAATCGTGTTCTTCTGTGCGGCGGTCAGCACGGTGCCGCTGTTGTCGGTCACCCGCGCCGGGTCCTGCGCGTTATAGCCGATCTGGCTGGACTGGCCGAGCTGCCCGCGAATGTCGATCTGGTACGCATCCACCGCCAGATGGAAGGCCGGGCTTGGGTCCCAGGTCACACCGAGGCTGTAGTTGGTGGCCTTCTCCGGCTTCAGCGGGGTAGCGCCCAGCGCCACCGCTGCCGGCGAAGCGACCTGCGCCACCAGCGTGGTACCGCACGGGCAGCTGCCGGTGGCCTGATAGAACTGCGCCCCCAGGCTCGGCGCGTGGAAGCCATTGCTGACCGTGGCGCGCACACCCAGTGCATCAGTGAAGTCGAAGCGCGTGGTCAACCGACCGGTCGACACCGTGCCGAAGTCGGAATGGTCTTCCCAGCGCGCGGCCGCATCCAGGTACCAGCGCGAGGTGATGTTGGTCGCCGCACCTGCATACACCGCCTTGCTGTTGCGGGTGGCCTTCACCGCATCGGCGGTGGAATAACCCACGAAGGCGGCCGCACCGAAGCCGGTGTACGACTCCCACTGCCCTGCCCCGCGCTCGTACTGCTCGTGCTGGTACTCGGCACCGGCACTTACTTCCAGCGGCGAGGCGAAGGCCGCCACCTCGAAGCTGCGACGCAGGTCGAGGTTGGCGATGCCCTGCTGGTAGTCCAGCTTGCCGTCGTAGAAGTCAGTGGGCGAGCCAGGGTACGGCAGCGAGTAGTTCACCGAATTGCGGGTGTAGGTACGCACCGTGTTGCGGTTGCCGGTGAGGCTGACGTCGTAGTCCCAGCCCGCAACTTGGCCCTTCACCCCGGCCGTGCCGGTGTACTGCTTCTCCTTGGTTTCCAGCACCGGCAGGAAGCCGTCGGGAAATGCGCTCAGCACGCCCGGCGCCCGGTAGGTGGTGAAGATCGTCGCCGGCAGCCGGAAATTCTGGATCGCCTGCGCGGTACGGTCGCTGGCGGTGGCATTGGCGTAGAACTGCGCGTTCTCGCCCAGCCCATGGCCCACGTTCAGCGCGAAGGCCTTCAACGCATACGACGGCGAGCTGAGGATGATGTTGGCCTCGGCATCGCGTCCGGCCTCGGCCGGGTTCGGCGCCGCCCCGGCCGGTAGCCGGTTGTTCGGTCGCAGCGCCACCAGGTTGCCGTTGCCGTCCACCGCCGGATAGCTCAGGTAGCCATCGATGTAGCGCCTCGTGCGGATCGCATGATGCTGGCGCGTGCTCTCGCCGGACAGGTTGATGAAGCCATCCACGCCCCAGGGCAGACCGATGTTGGCGCGCACGCTGGTGCGGCTGCCGTCACCGTCGGTGCTCTGCCCGCTCTCCACCGACACATCGCCACCGTGCGCCTGCGATTTCAGGATCACGTTGATCACCCCGGTGATCGCGTCCGAACCGTAGATGGCCGATGCGCCATCACGCAGCACCTCTACGTGGTCGATGGCCGATACCGGAATCAGCGCCAGATCGGCCCAGGCGTGGCCCGGATAGCCGCCGCCGTTGGCGCCACTGACGTACGCACTGGCGTTGCGGCGCTTGCCGTTCACCAGCACCAACGTGTAACCCGGCGACAGGTTGCGCAGCTGGTAGCCGCGGATCAGGCTTTCCTGGTCGCTTTGATAGCCACCGATCTGGCTGAGCGACGGCAGGCTGCGCTGCAGGGCTTCAAGCAGATTGGCCTGGCCAGTAGCTGCCAGGTCCTCGGCGGAAATCACGTCGATCGGTGTCGAGCTGTTTTTCACCGTGCGCGTACTGGTACGCGAACCGGTCACCACCACCGCATCCAGCGTGGACGCGGCAAGGTTCGCAGAAGTGGCAGTGGTCGCCGACGGTGCATCGGCCTCAGCCGCATACGCCGGGGCAGCGGCCAGGGCGGCGGCAATCAGAAGGGAGAGCGTGGACAGCGCAGGAATGTGGGCAGCAGGCATGGGGGCTCGTGGGGGTGGGCCGGAGACACGCCTCCATTCAAGGGCCCACGCCCAACGCGCGACAGCGGATATCGCGTCATGTGACCGTCACATCGCGCCAGCCACATGACTGCTGGTAATGAGGTTAGGCAGCCGCGCCGGTGCACTACTGTCTGTAGAGCCGAGCCCACGCTCGGCTGCTCTTCGCGACCGCGTCAGAATGCATCCACCCCTTCCGGTATTGAGCCGAGCGTGGGCTCGGCTCTACAAGAAGGGAGCGACCGCTCCATATACCCCGCGGGCATCACCTCATGCCCGCGCGCCACTCAGCGGCACGTGCCGGCGTCGGTAGCATCAAGCCATGCCCACCCTGCCTGCTGAACCGAACGCGCCCACCGTCGCCATCGTGGCCTGCCACGGCCAGGGCCTGTTCGAATTCGGCTGCGCGGTCGGCCTGTTCGCGCCCATCCGCCCCGAACTGGGCGTGGCCTGGTACCGCACCCAGCTCTGCGCTGGCGAGCCCGGTGCGCTGCGCATGCTCGGCAGCGCACAGGTGCAGCTGCCCTACGATCTGAGCGCCGTCGACGACGCCGACATCATCGTCATTCCCGGCTGGCGCGAACCCAGCGAGCGCCCACCGCAGGCGCTGCTCGATGCCCTCACCCGCGCCCACGCGCGCGGCGCCCGCATCACGTCCATCTGCTCCGGCGCGTTCGTGCTCGCCTGGGCCGGTCTGCTCGATGGCCGCCAGGCCACCACCCACTGGCGGCTCACCGAAACGCTGGCCCGCGAATTCCCACGCATCCACGTGCGCGACGACGTGCTGTATGTGGACGCCGGCAGCATCATCACCTCGGCCGGGTCGGCCACCGGCATGGACATGATGCTGCACATGGTGCGCAAGGATTACGGCGCGCGCGTGGCCAATCTGGTGGCCGAACGCCTGGTACTGGCACCCTGGCGCGATGCCGAACGCAGCCAGCGCGTCAGCCGCGCGATCCCGCTGGGCGAGCCCACGCGGCTGGCGAAACTGATGGAATGGATGCGCCGCAACCTGCGCGAGCCGCATTCACTGGGCAGCCTGGCCGAACAGGCCGCACTCAGCCAGCGCACCCTGCAGCGGCAGTTCCTGGAAGCCACCGGCCTGTCGCCCATCGATTGGCTCATCCGCGAACGCGTGGCCTACGCACGCGAACTGCTGGAAACCACCGACCGGCCACTGCAATGGGTGGCCGAACAGGCGGGCTTCGGCTCGCAGGAATCGTTCCGTCGGCACTTCCGCGGCATGGTCGACGCCAGCCCCATCGAATACCGCAACCAGCATCGCAGTGGCATCAGCGCCGACCGGCTGGTGGGCTGCTGACAGCCCCCCTGTCTTTCCACGCAGCCATCCACCCGGCAAGATGCAGGCACGACCCGGCCTGCCGATGGAACGGTGATGACTGCTACCCCGTACAGGAACTACCGCTTCGGTATCGGCGTTTCGCTGGTACTGGCCAGTTTCCTTGCCGCGCTCGGCCTGATCGCAGTCTGCACCCCGAATCTCGGCTGGGGCGTAGTGGCGTTGGTCACCCTCGCGCTGTGGGTTGGCGTGCCGCTGCTGGTGCTGCTCCTGCTGGCCTGGGTTCGCTACATGGTGCGCGAGCGCGGGCATGTGCCAGGCCTTGTGCATGCCCTGATGTTCCTGCCCACTGTCCTCGCCCTGCTCATCGTTCCGCTGGGGCAAGCGCTGCACAGTACCGTGGACACCGCCACCGGTGGCTCACGCGCAGCCATCGCCGAAACGCACATCAACCTCAGTGGCAATGCACTGTGGCTGGACACCTCACCCTACGCATCCACCTATTCCGGTGCCGGGCCCGACCTGCCCATGAATGGGCAGACACCCGATCGCTTCGTTGCCTTCCACCGCTACCCGAACGCACAGTCCGATGCAGACAGCGCCTTCCCCTACGGCAACGCACGACTGAAACCAGGCATCGAGCACTACCATTACGGCGCCCCACCCGGGGGCACCGGCACCCGCCTGCCACTGCGTCGCCAGTCCTATCCGGATACCACAGCGCTCACCCCCGTGTGGGGCACATCGGGGGGGCCAGACATCGTCCACCTCTACTACCACTATGCGGACCACGTCGAGGTTGCCCCCGCGCTGGCGCGTCTGGCCGGCGCTACCGAATACGAGCTCGAGCGCAGCCGCGTGGAAGGGCTGGTGCAGTTCAGGACGCACAACTACGGCGCCGCGCCGATCGTGCGCCTGGAAATCAACGGCGCGACGCTGGACATCGGCGACGAAGCCATCGCGCCCATTGCTGCGCCCCCCGCTGCGTGCACGGCGTCCAACCACGCCACCGGTGTTGCGCTGTTGAATCTCGACCAGCCGCTGCAGGTTCGCTGGCAGACCGCCGCCGCACCGCAGGAATGGCACAGCGCGCGCGTGCAGGTTCCTGCATTCCGCCAGCCGCAGCCATTGGACGGCCAGTCCACCCTGCAGCGCGTGCTGCTTTACGTTCTGCCCGACGACACGCTGGCAGCAGAGCGCTACGTGGAAGTGTCCGCGGGCGATTCGCGGCGTGCCATCAAGGCCACCGGCCTGCCTGCCAACGCGGCGGCGTACGCAACGTGCGGCAGCGCCAACGCCACTTACGGCGAAGACGCACCAGCACCGCTGGCAGACTGATCACCTGGACTGTCCCGCGCAGCGTCAGCCACGTGCGCGTGTGTTGCGCGCATGTATCCGCCAGCACTGCGCCACGAAGCCGATCGCAAACACCACCGCACACCCCAGCAACGTCTGCAGGATCACCGGCGCCAGCGGCGCGGCCGCAATCGGATGCGCCACCGGCAGTCGCGTCAGCGTTTCATTCACGCCCGGCACCAGCGACAGCAGGAAGCTGAAAGACAGCGCGAACGTGGACAGATAGGGCGCCAACCGGCCAAGGAACCGCAGCCGCGCCGCCAGCACTCCACCGAATGCAATCAGCAGGATCACCACACCAAATGCATGACCAGGGTTGAGGCCCCCGGTGCTGGAGACGGTGAACGACGTCACCACCGACAGCACCAATCCCAGCAGATAGAGCTTGCCCGCGCGCGTAGCCGGAGCAATGGCGCGGTAGCGGATGAATCCGTAAATGCCGGCGACGATGGGAACCAGGCTGATCGCGGTGTGTACGACGCCCAAGGGAGAAAGCGGATGACTCATGGCAACCTCTGCTGGAGTTATGAACCTACTAGTAGGTAGATTCAGTGGACAAAAAGAAGACCCGCTTCGCGCAGGCCTTCCGGGAATCACTCAGACCGCCGCACTCACCCGGGCAATCGACAACCGTGCCAGCGCCGCGAACGTCGCTGCATCACCAAAACCGCGCGCCGCCAGCATCGCGCCATGCACCGACGCCATGAAGGCCTTGGCCTCGTCGGCAGGCGTGCCCTGCAGGCGCAGCTGGCCGCGGGCCACGCCCTTCTCGAGCGTCGCGGTCAACCAGCTGGTCAGATCCTCGAAGTGCCCGCGCACTTCGTCGGCAACTTCCAGCGGAATCATCGGCATCTCGGCGGCCAGCATCGCGCAGATGCAGAACGACGCCGTGCCACCGGAAATGCAGGCCGACCAGTAGTCCACGTACGCGTTGAGCTCCTGCAACGGATCGCCCAGCTGCCGGTCCAGCAGCGCCAGGCCCTCGCGGGCTTCGGCGCGGTACAACTCCACGACCGTGCGCACCAGGTCGGCCTTGCTGGGGAAATGGTGGTGGATGCTGGCCTTGCTGATGTTCACCCGCGCCGACACGTCGGCATAGCTGAAACCGTTGTAGCCACCGGCTTCCAGCAGCGAACGGGCCTGAGCCAGGATCTCGTGGGCCTTGGGGGAGAGTGACTCTTTCATGGATGCAAACCTACTAGTAGGTAGACTCCCTGTCAACCGGCTCGTTAGCCGGGCATGGCCCGGCGCTACCTGACACGGGCTTCCCTGGTAGCGCCGGGCCATGCCCGGCGAGCGCAGCGGTCAATGGGAAGACACATACACCGCGTCGACCGGCGCCGGCGGCACCGCAAAAATTCGCCGCATGCGCGCCACCTCGGCCGCCGGCGGCAACCCGAACAGGCGCTTGAACTCCCGATTGAACTGCGACGGGCTGGCGTACCCCACCGCCAACGATGCCGCCTCAGCCGTCATGCCCTGCCGCAGCATCAGCAGCCGCGCCTGGTGCAGCCGCGTGGACTTCACGTACTGCATCGGCGAGGTGCCGGTAATGCTGCGAAAGTGATCATGGAACGTGGCCACGCTCATCTCCGCCTGCGCTGCCAGCGCATCAACATCCAGCGCCGTCGAATAGGCCGCGTGGATATGTCGCAGCACTTTGCCGATGCGGCCGAAGCGCCCACGCATGGCCAGCGCCTCGCGCATCGCCCCACCCTGGACGCCGGTCAGCACCCGGAAATACAGCTCGCGCACCAGCGAGGGGCCCAACACGTCTGCCTCCAACGGATCGGCCAGCGCCTCCAGCAACCGCAGCACGGTGGCCTGCATCGCGCCGTGCATCGGGCTGGACATCATGCCTTGTGCCGGCGCTTCGGCGCTGGCGGCGCGCTCGCCCAGTTCAATCAGCAGATCCGCCGCCAGCTGCAGGTCCAGATGCAGGTAGATCGCCAGCAGCGGCGCCTCCGCCGTGGCCTCGGTTTCCATGGTGAATGGCACCGGCACCGACACCGCCAGGTAGTGCTGCGCGTCGTACTGGTAGACCTGCCCGCCCAGATACCCGCGCTTCACGCCCTGGCAGACGATCACGATGCCCGGGTCGTACAGCACCGGCGTGCGCGCCAATGGCCGGTTCGAGCGCAGCAGCCGCACACCGGGCACTGCCGTCAGCGTGTAGCCCTCGTCCACCGCCAGCGCCTGCAACAGGCCGATCATGCGCGCCTGTGCGGGATGCTGCAGCGGATCATCGGTCAATTGCATCGGGTGCCCCATAGGAATAGGCAAGAACGACCGAAGCTTAGGCCTGGGCCGCCCCGCACTCAACCACTAACGTGCAAGACCCCAGCCACGAGCCCTTGTCCATGACCGTATCCCGCCTCCTCCTCATCACCGGCGTCAGCAGCGGCTTCGGCCGCGCCCTCGCACAGCAAGCGATGCTGGCCGGCCATCGCGTGGTCGGCACCGTGCGCAGCGAAACCGCCCGTCAGGATTTCGAAGCCCTCGCCCCCGGTCGCGCGTTCGGCCGCCTGCTGGACGTCACCGACGACGCCGCCATCGATGCACTGGTGATCGCCATCGAAGCCGACATCGGCGCCATCGACGTGCTGGTCAACAACGCCGGCTACGGCCACGAGGGCATCCTCGAAGAATCCACGCTGGACGAGCTGCGCCATCAGTTCGAAGTGAACGTGTTCGGCCCCGCCGCGCTGATCAAGGCCGTGCTGCCGCACATGCGCGCGCGCCGCCGCGGCCACATCCTCAGCATCACCTCCATGGGCGGCTTCATCACCCTGCCCGGCATCGCCTGGTACTGCGGCAGCAAGTTCGCGCTGGAAGGCATCAGCGAGGTGCTGGGCAAGGAAGTCGCGTCGTTCGGCATCCACGTGACCGCTATCGCGCCGGGTTCGTTCCGCACCGATTGGGCCGGTCGTTCGATGGTAAGGGCCTCGCGCAGCATCGGCGACTACGACGCGCTGTTCGACCCGATCCGCCGCGCACGCGAGGAAAAGAGTGGCCATCAGCTGGGCGACCCGATCAAGGCCGCGCAGGCCATGCTGCAGGTGATCGACACCCCAAACCCACCGACGCACCTGCTTCTGGGCAGCGATGCCCTGCAACTGGTACGCGGCAAGCTGGCTGCCATGGCAGAGCGCATCGATACCTGGGAAAGCCTCAGCCTATCCACCGACGGCGGGCTGTAAGTACAGGCGGTAGCGCCGGGCCATGCCCGGCGAGCGAAGCGGCGCCAAAAGAAACCGCCGGGCATGGCCCGGCGCTACCTACACCGCGCTCGCTCAGTCGTCCTGCACCAGCTTGAACTCACGCAGAAGCCCGCCGATCTGGGTCTTGTCCAGCTTGTTCATCAGCAGGTTGCGCAGGAACGCCGGCCCTGGAATGTCCAGTTCCTTGCCATCGCGCAAGCGGCCGGTGGCCGCCAGCAGCGTGCGCACGTCGTAGGTGGAATTGAACACCTCCGGCACGCCACGCTCGATGCCCAGCAGGGTGTACACCGCTTCCATCGGCGTACGCACCGAATACTCGGTGGTGAAGATGCAATCGCGCTGCTTCGATTCGGCAAACTGGCCGATGAAGGCGAAGTTCACCGCGCCTTCCGGCACTACGTCCGGCCGGTCACCGGCCTGGCGCGGCATGAAGAACGCGGTGATGTACGGCATCATCACCGGCACCGTCTTCGCCCCGGTCGCCGCCAGCTCGTCGATCTCTTCCACCGGCACGCCCAGGTGGTACAGCCACTCGCGGGTGATCTCCTCGCCCGTGCAATCCTGCATCGGCTTGTTCACGTAATCGCCGGGCGTATCCACGAACAGCGAATACACCCACACCACGATCTGGTCCTTCGGCTGGTTCTTGAAGTGCGGCTGGCGGTTCACCGTCCAGCTCATCAGCCAGCGCGAATCGCGCACGCTCACGATGCCGCCGGTCACCACCCTGCCACTGAACGGATCGCGCTTGGCGATCTTCTCAATGTACGCCGGAATGCGCGCGTCCAACGTGGTCACCGTCGCCGATTCCCATTTGGTTTCCGGTATATGCGCGCCGAACACATCCGGGCGCCCGAACGCCGCGTCCTTGGCCGCGATGCGTCGCCACAGGTCCCACGCCGGTGCCGGGCCTTCATTCAAGCGCGCAGCGGTGTGGTGGTCACCGTTGTCGGAATTCTCGGTGAGCGAACCGATCGTCATGAACACCAGATCGTCCGCGCCCAGATCCACGCCATCGGCCTGGCCATCCCGCGTCCAGTGGATGCGCGTGGCCTGCTTGCGCCCTTCCTGCAGCGCGAATTCCACGTCGGTCACCTCGGTGCCGTACTGGAACTGCACGCCGCGCTCCTGCAGCCACTTCACCAACGGCAGCACCAGCGATTCGTACTGGTTGTACTTGGTGAACTTCAGCGCGGAGAAGTCCGGCAGCCCGCCGATATGGTGGATGAAGCGATGCAGGTACAGCTTCATCTCCAGCGCCGAGTGCCATTCCTCGAACGCGAACATCGTGCGCCAGTAAAGCCAGAAATTGCTGTCCAGGAAATCGCGGCCCAGCACCTCGTTGATGCGCTTGTTTTCCATCTCCTGGCGGGTGGCCAGGAACAGCGCGATGATGTCCTTCTGTGCCTGCTCGCTCAGGGTGAACAGGCCATCGGTATGCGCGTCCTCGCCCCGGTTGACGGTGGCGCGCTGCAGCGAATAGTTCGGGTCATCCTTGTTCAGCCAGTAGAACTCATCCAGCACACTGGCATCGTCGATCTCCAGCGACGGAATCGAGCGGAACAGATCCCACAGGCACTCGAAGTGATCTTCCATCTCGCGGCCGCCGCGGATCACGAAACCCTTCTCCGGTACCTTCAGGCCATCCAGCGCGCCACCGGCAATCTGCTGCTGCTCCAGAATGGTGATGCGCTCGCCTGGCATGCGCCCATCGCGCACCAGGAACGCTGCACCGGCCAGCGAGGCCAGGCCCGAACCCACGAACCACGCCGTCTTGTTGTCCACGCCCGCCGGTTTGCGCGGGCGTGCGAAGGCCTCGTAGTTGCCACTGCTGTAGTACATGCGCGTCTCCTTCCTGGATGGGTATGCCCACTCTAGCGCTGAACCGATGTACCGCATCCTGCAGAGAGACTGCGACGCAGTGACGCAGCTACCTCACAGGTGGCGACCCAGCACCTGTCCCGGCCAGCCATCCACGTTGAAGGTCGACAGCCGTTCGTAACCGCACGATTCGTAGAAGCGCACCAGCTCACCATTGCCACCGCCATAGCAATCCACGCGCAGGTAATCCAAGCCCGCCGCGCGCGCCTGCTCGTCGGCGAATGTCATCAAGCGACGGCCGATACCACGCACCCGCGCATCGCGCGAAGCAATCAGCACGCGCACGTACAACTCGGGTTCGGTCGCCGCAGGCACATACGGCATGGCCTCGCCCAGCGCCAGGAATGCACGCACCTCGCCCTGCGCGGTTTCCGCCACCCACGCGCCGGGCAGCGCGCAGGTATCGGTCACCTGGGTGATGCGGCGTGGAATGGACGACCACGCCTCGGTGCCCCACTGCTGCGGATTGCCGATGGCCACGAACCACGCAATCACCTCATCGAACAAACCCAGCACCGCAGGCGCATCGGCCACACTCGCGCGACGGATCGTCAGCGCCTCTTTTCCTGCATCAGTCACGCGTAGTGCTCCCTTCATTCAACGAACCCGAACGACTGCAATCACCCAGCTCCGCCCAGAATGCCGCCGCGCAGCCGCCATCACCACGGCCAACAGTCCATTGCGCGCTGCTAACCGGTAGTGCCGGCCGCTGGCCGGCAGCTGCAATGCCCCCCCTGGCTGCCGGCCAACGGCCGGCACTACCACAGCGAAAATCCATGGCGCCGCATCCACCGGCCCAGGCTCCACGGCGGCGGAGTTGACATGCAGGCATTTACCTGCCTATTGTGATCCCACGGACGGCACCCCGCCGCCCACCGTGGAGCCGCAGTCATGGTGGATATCGCACACAGAGTCGGCATCAACGCCCCATCGGCCCAGGTCTACCAGGCCCTGGCTACCCCCGAAGGCATCGCCGCCTGGTGGGCCGAAGACACCACCGGCGACCGCCACCCCGGCGGTACCGTCACCGCCCGCTTCACCGCCAACGGCCAGGAAATCGGCGCCATGCAGATGAAGCTGCTGCAACTGCAGCCCAACGAGCTGGTGCTGTGGGAATTCATCGATGGCCCACCGGAATGGATCGGCACCACCGCGCGTTTCGCCCTGCACCAGGACGGCGACTACTGCATCGTGCTGTTCACCCACGAAGGCTGGAAAGAACGCGTGGAATTCATGCACCACTGCAGCACCAAATGGGCCATCTTCCTGATGAGCCTGAAATCCCTGCTGGAAACCGGGCGCGGTCAGCCCAGCCCGCACGACGTCAAGATCGACAACTGGAACTGAAGCCCCCCCCATGGATGCAGACAAGGTGTTCAAGGCACTGGCCGACCCCACGCGCCGCACGCTGCTGGACCTGCTGTGCGAGCGCAACGGGCAGACGCTCGGGCAGCTCTGCGAGCACCTGCAGATGGCCCGGCAATCGGTCACCCAGCACCTGGGGCTGCTGGAAGACGCCAACCTGATCAGCACCGTCAGGCGTGGCCGCGAGAAGCTGCACTTCATCAACCCGGTGCCGCTGCACGACGTCTATACGCGCTGGGTAAGCAAGTTCGAGCAGCAGCGCCTGAGCCTGCTGCATGACCTCAAACAGGAACTGGAAGGAGAATGACGATGAGCACTGAATCCACCCGTTTCATCCACGTGATCTATATTGCCTCCACGCCGCAGAAGGTGTTCGAAGCCATCACCCGGCCGGAGATTGCCCGCACTTACTGGGGCCATGAAAACGTATCGGACTGGAAGCCCGGTTCGCGCTGGCAGCACGTGCGCGCCAATGACGAACGCAAGGTTGAATTGGTAGGCGACGTGGTGGAAAACACCCCACCCTCGCGGCTGGTGATCACCTGGGCGGCCGCCTCGCAGGCGGACAACCCGAAGGCCTACAGCCGGGTGACGTTCGAGATCGTGCCATATGAGGACATGGTCAAGCTGACGGTGACCCATGACGAGCTGGAACCGGGCAGCGGCATGGATACCGGCATCCGTCAGGGCTGGCCGATCGTGCTGTCGAGCCTGAAGTCGCTGCTGGAAACCGGTAAGGGACTGGATGTGTTTGCGAAGCCGAGTTGAGCGAGCAAATACGTTCCTTCCGTTGGTGATTCGCCCGCCACGCCTACTGAGGCGCTTTGGCCACAACGCGTTTGACACCCAACTGATCAAGAGTCCTATCCAATCCACGGCTGTAGCCAACCACGTTCTTCTGGTACGCCCCCATCAGATCCGACATTTTCTCTTTGTTCTGACGACTATCTTCAAGGTGATCAATTAAATCAACCTCCAGAACTTTCGCGCTTTCCTTGTTGAAGACCATCCTGCTTATCGTAGCGCGCCGTATTGAGTACTCGATAGCGTCCGCATGATCCTTGAAGTTATAGCTTTCGGCATCGGCCGCTAGCACATTCGACTCAGGCGCCCCACTGAGATCAACCAGCTTCTTTGCTGCACCAGTCCCAAAGTACCGCTCAGTCTTAAAGTAATGGGCAATCAACTTCTGATTCCATTGGCGATTGAACTCCATGTAATCCAGCCAAGGGCCCTCTTTCACTTCCTCCCATCCCTTTTCGTCCGTCGCCCATTGCAGCTGCTTCAAGGCCAAGTAGCCTTCATTGAGGAGAACTACCGTTTCCTGGAAGGTAAGCTGGGCGCCTTCAGCGAACCTTTCAGCTTCGCTCTTCTCTGATATGTACGATTGCAGCATCAGACCGCCCCCCAGAGTCAGGACAGAGCTGAGTACGGAAGAGACAACTGCAACAATTATGCTGGACCTTAGCGATACGTCGGACATCCTTGACTCCTGAAGCGGTGATTCTGTGCGGATGAATCGCTTACACGATTGCCTATGATATCGGCTGGCCGGCGTCTGAACGCCAACCCACGCTCACCCTCGCCGAACCCAGTTCCGACCGTACTCTGACGCCGCCCCGCACAGCATCGCCCACAGGCATCCGTGGCGACGTTCGATGAGCGCCTCAGACACAGGTTCCCTGCACAGCAAAGTGGCGGCGGTCACCCTCGGCTTCTGGGTGATGAAGATCGCCGCCACCACCCTGGGCGAGACCGCCGGCGACCTGCTGTCGATGACGCTCAACCTGGGCTATGTGGCCAGTTCGGCCATCCTGCTGACCATCTTCGCCGGCCTGCTGGCCCTGCAGCTGTCGGCACGGCACTTCCACCCGCTGCTGTTCTGGTCGGTAGTGCTGGCCACCAGCACCGCCGGCACCACCCTATCCGACCTGATCGACCGCACGCTGGGGTTGGGCTACGCCACTGGCGCCAGCCTGCTGGCCGGCTGCCTGGCGCTCGTGCTGCTGGCCTGGCGGCTGTCGGAAAAATCGATCTCGGTCAGCAACATTGAATCGCGCCGCGCCGAAGGCTTCTACTGGACCGCCGTGCTGTTCTCCAACACCCTCGGCACCGCACTGGGTGATTTCCTCGCCGATGATTCCGGGCTGGGCTTCACCGGCGGCGCGCTGTTGATCGGTAGCCTCATCGCCCTTACCGCGTTGGCCAGCCGCATCAAGGGCATCAACCAGGTGGTGCTGTTCTGGATCGCCTTCGTGCTCACGCGTCCGTTCGGAGCGACCTTCGGCGACCTGCTGACCAAGCCGATGGAAAAAGGTGGCCTTGGCTTCGGCACGGTGGGCTCATCGCTGGTGTTGTTCTCCATCCTGGTAACGCTGGTGGCGCTGCCGATGCTGCAACGTAAGGCTCAGCCGGCCAGCAGCTAGCGGGCCGTCCAGCCTCCATCCACCGGCAGCGCTGTACCCGTGATCTGCGCCGCAGCATCCGAGGCCAGGAACACCACCATTTCTCCCAGCTGCTCGGGCGTCACAAACTGCAACGAAGGCTGCTTTTCAGCCAGCAGCGCGCGAGCAGCGGACTCCTGATCCGTTCCCTCGCGCTCCGCCAATGCGGTGATCTGCTGCTCGACCAGCGCCGTTCGCACCCACCCCGGGCAGATGGCATTGGCGGTGATGCCCGTACCCGCGTTCTCCAGCGCCGTTACCTTGGTGAATCCAACCACGCCGTGCTTCGCCGCCACATAGGCCGACTTGTTCACTGACCCAACCAGCCCATGCACTGACGCGATATTGATGATGCGACCGGCTCCCTGCTGCTTCATGTAAGGCAAGGCCGCCGCAGTTGAGTGGAACACCGCCGAGAGATTCAGCGCGAGGATCGCATCCCACTTCGCTACGGGAAACTCCTCAATCGACGCGGTGTGCTGGATGCCCGCGTTATTCACCAGGATGTCGATACGCCCCATTGTCGCAACGGCGCGGGCGATCATGTCCCGCACCGCCTCACCACGGGAAAGGTCGGCGCCATCATGCGCCACCCGTACACCGAACTCTGCTTCCAGGCCGGAGCGGATGCGTTCGATCTCCTGCGCATCGCCAAATCCATTCAACACGATGTCGGCGCCTTGCCGCGCCAGCGCAGTGGCAATGCCAAGACCGATACCGCTGGTGGAGCCGGTAACTACCGCGACTTTTCCATTGAACATGGGCGAGCTTCCATCGGGCGTAGGCAGCCAGTGTAGCTTCAGTAGATACACGCCATGCGTGGATGCTCTCCTTCAACGCGGTCTTACCCCAATGAGCCGGTTCCGGGGCCAAGATGGCTCAGACAACGCGGCTGACCCGATGTCGCAAAAGACATTGGACCCGCCAAGCCATGTGCGGGTACTCTCAAATCTGCATGGATCTGACGAAAAGGTGAAAGTCATGACGCTGCCCTCCCCGCCCGTTCCGACCAAGCTCAGGGAAATGTTCAAGGATTATCCGGGGCATATCGAACAGTTGCAGGAGGCTCTGAATTCGGTAGAGGACAGAAGGATTAAGTCCACCCCTCCCTTTGAGGCCGCAGCCTGGGCTTTGGAAGACAAGCTTGATGGGTTCATCCGCGAAGCTCGCATTGAGCTCGCCGATGCCGAGGCAACTAACGATCCGCAGGTCATTGCCCGAGCAAAGGAAAAAGAACAGCTGATGTTCACCGCCTCCTTCAAGCGCCATTGGTTGGGAGATGAATCGCTTCACGCGTTTTTTGAGACCGCTGAGAAATGAGCGCTCCGGACAGCCGCTTGGATCATGAAACTCATGCTCGGCTGCTTCGAGAGAAGGTGATCCCCAAAGGTGGCGTGAATGAAACCAGCTCTCAGGTTCACCCCAAGGCGGTCGTTCTAGCTGGCCAGCCGGGAGCCGGCAAGAGCAAAGTGAGCGGGGCGCTTCTTCGCGAATTCGACGGAGATGTGGTGCTAGTGGACCCCGACGAACTGCGTAGGACGCACTCCGACTTTGTAGGCCTAAGTCAAAAACATCCTTACACATGGGCTGGTCATACCCACGAAGACGCTAGCCAATGGGCTAAAGAGCTGCGTTCGGTAGCAGTAGAAGGTCGTAGGAATCTCATCCTCGATACCACGCTCGGCAACGGTGATAGTGCGGTCACACTTATCAAGGACCTTCAGGCCAAAGGCTACGACGTAGAGATTCGAGGCGTCGTCGCACATCGACTGGAAAGTGAACTTGGCGTGGATGCCCGCTTTGCGGACTCTCTGGATAGCGTTGGCTTCGGCCGCTACGTCCCCGAAGACGTGCGCAAACACGTCTACGAAGCCTTGCCCGGCAATCTGGACAAGGTCCAGGCCGAGACCGGCATCCAGATCCGGCTCTACGGACGCGAAGGCGCTCAGGTCTACGACAGCCATAGCGATACCCGCCTACCGGGCGCAGCACTGGTAGCCGAACGCGAAGCTCGACTGAAAGACCCTCGAATCACCCAATCATTGCGCGATGGCTGGCGCGCACAAGGGCGCTGGCACGCCGAGCTTGCGGACACCCTGCCCTACAACGACAAGGTCAGTCCGCCCACAGCGGCAGCCGTTTTCGATGAGCGCGCGGCACTCAAGGTTGTTGAAGCCAATGCGTCCAACATTCGCCAAGCGCAAACCATTGACCACACCATCCGTGTGCGTCCAAACATGGTGCGAGGCGCCGTGATCGGCGGCGCAGCAGCGACCGTCGTTGAAGCCGCCACGGAAGGGACAAAGATTGCCGACCTGTACGCGCGCGACAACCGCACAGGCGCGGAAGCCGCAATATTGGACTTCGGCGCACGCAGTGTCGGCGCTTGGACCGGCGCACCCGTGGGCGCCAAGGCCGGCACACTGTTGGGCATCGAGTCGGCCCCCGGAGCGATTGTCACCGGCATCATCGGTGCCGGGTTAGGCGCCTGGGGCAGCAGCGAGATCGTCGAATGGATCGAGAAATACCAGATCAACAACCAAGCCGACAGCACCCGCAGGGTCTGGACGTTTGATCCCGAGCATCCCGAAAAGGGCTGGACGCACAGCGAGAGGGAAATCTTAGGCACCGTCGGCACCCTGGCGGATCGCCCGATCTATGGCGCGACCACGCTGCTGACAGCCGATGCCGAACTGACCCAGCAACTGAACTACAAAGCCTCAAGCTTGGCCGTTGCCCTGCGGATGCGGGAGCCTGATCAACCGATCAATCCTTTCAGCATTGCCGGCGACGTCACCGACACACCCAGCGCACTGCCACGCTCCTGGGAGCGCAATCCGGAAACCGGAGAATGGCGGCGTGAAGTCGTCCATCAGCTCCTTGAGCACGGCATCAAGAACACTACGGTGGAAGTGGCCGATGCCGCCAAGGCGGCCCATCTCGATGAGACCGCTCAAGGCATCATGGCCTTCAACGCTGCTCGTAGTTCTGCCGCCTTCGCCAAGCAGTACGAGCAGGTATATGCCACGCAGGGCTGGTCCCAGCATGGAGAGATTCCCGAGGAAGTGGTCTGGGCCCGAAACCATCCCGATCACGTCCTGGCGTCAGATGGACGCACTTATCAGCGCCAGAACGACGGCGAATGGCTGCATGACGGCTGGATCTACGATTCGCTGGCCGAGGGCAATATCCGCGACGAGTTGAACGACACCTACCCGCAGATCCGGGCGATCCAGCAGCAGGAGGCTCCCACACCCGGCTCCCATGAGCGACGTATCGAGGCCCTGACCGCAAACGAGCGCGACGCCTACGAACAGGCCACGCAGGAAGCCAACCGGCTGGGCGTCGCTGCTCCCCAGGCGCAGCAACTGGCCGCAGCAGCGATAGCCGAGGTGCGCGGCGAGCACGCCGACGAGCGACTGACGCCGCAGGCTGTAATCGATGCGCACGCCGAGGAGCGAGCTGCACCGGCGCCCAGCGCACCGCCTCTGGTGCAGGAGCATCGCACTCCTGTGCCTGCAGCACCGACGCCCCCGAAGCGCGCCGAACCGGTACAGGAGCCGGCGCGCCCGGAAGCGCCACGATCCGAGCCAACCGCGGCTAAAGTGCCCCCAACACAAGAAGATTCGAGCGAGCAGAAAGCGCGTGCGGATGCAGACTCCCCTGCGCACCAGACGCCCTCTCCACCCGCGTCATCACCTGGCATTCCCCCGGCTGAGCAATCTCGCGCCCAGCCCGAAGCGATTGCGCTGTCTGCTTCCGGCATTGAGCGCCACGCTTCCACGCAGGCTCCCATTGCAACGGACACCCCCTCCCCGGTCCCGTCGATCCAGACCGAAGTGGTCGACGCCGCGCCAATAATTGCTCGCCTCCACGAAGCCGAAGCAAAGCCGGCGCCGATCCAGCCGGAGCCAGAAATTCCGGCCAGCCTCACAGCAGTCGAGCCGGCTGCGGCTCCGCTGACAACAGACTCCGCGCCCAAGGTCTCGGAGCACGCGCGTCCTTACACGCCACCGCCAGTGGAGGCGCCGGCAGCTCCACCCTCAAGCGCAACGGCCTCACAAGAGTCCCAAGCACCGCCCGCCCCCCTGCTGCCTACCCAGCCCGAACATCCCGATCACGCCCTCTACCAACAGGTCCGCGAAGGCGTCGCCGCGCTGGACGTCAAGCACGGTCGCACCTACGACGAAGCCAGCGAGCGCATGACCGCGAGCCTGCTGGTACTTGCCAAAGACAACGACCTGCAACGCGTCGACCACGTACTGCTGAGCAACGCCACCGCAGACAAGCCCGCCGGTCACACCCTGTTCGTGGTCCAGGGCGAGCCCAGCGACCCGGCACACCAGCGCGCCGCAATGCCGACCGAGCTGGCCGCGCAGACATCCGTTGAGGAATCAATGCAGCAATTCGACGCAGTCAGCCGCGAAGCGCAGCAGCGCGCTATCGCCAACCAGCTTGAGCAGCAGCTGGAAGATCAGCGCGTGCAGCACGATATCCAGATCCGCGCCGCCAGCGTGGGCTGAGCGAACCTACTGCCTAGCGCTGCCTCAGTAGATCCACGCCATGCGTGGATGGCTCTCCCTCAACGCCCCATCACTTCCAATGATCCGGCCCCAGGAATGGCAGGCTCAACACAAACACCGGCACTGCCACAGGCACCAACGCAGCCCCCAGCACCTTCCCAGCCGCCGTCGCCACACCCGGCTTGTCCATATCGTCCGGCCGAATCCTCTCAGCCCGCGCGGTAATCGACTGCTCCAGCTTCGCCTTCGCCGCCAGCGCAGCAGCGTCCGGCAACGTCACCCGCTCGCCATCACTCTCGAACAGCGCGCTGTAATAGCTGCCGCCCTGCCTGGAAAGATTGCAGTCCGGGTTGGCCGCCAGCTCGTAACGGGTCCGGGCTTCAAGAATGTACGGCCGGCGCGTCAATCCATCGATGGCCTTGGCCACCCGCGCGCTGATCTCCAACCGCTCCAGCTTGAACTGCGCCGCCTGTTCCGGCGTCACCTGCTCCGGTCGCAGCAGCAGCGCGTAGCTGCCATGCACCTTGGTCCTGTCGGCCGGCACGCGCCAGTCCTCACGGAAATACAGCTGCGCGCAGACCACGGCCTCGCGCAGCGGGCTGTCCATCAGGGCGCGGTAATCACGGAACGGCGCGGCCTCGAAGCGCATCGGCTCGTCATAGACCGGCAGCAGATACAGCTTGCCGTCGTCGGCCACGAACGCGCCGGTGATCTCGCGATTGGAATGGTGGTAGTCCGGCCCGCTGGCGCAGCCAGACAGCAGGGTCAAGCACAGGACGGAGAGAATGAAGAGGACGGACGTACGCATGTCGTGGTGATTGGCTTCCCTGGAAAACCGGCCCCGCCCAAAAGGAGCGAAGCCAGTCCACCATGGTGCCACGGCGAAGCATTCGATGAAAAAACCGACTTACTTCAACCGCTCCACCAACCGCTGCCCCACCTCCAGCGCCGACGCCGGGTTCTGCCCGGTAATCAGCTCACGGTCCACCACCACATGCCCGGTCCACGGCGTAGTGTTGCTGCTGAACCGCGCCCCCGCCCGCTGCAACGCGGTCTGCGGGTAGAACTTCATCTCACCGCCGCCCAGCAGCGGCTTGGCCTGCTCTTCTTCCTGGTTGCTGATCACCGTCATCTGGTAGCCGCTGTAGATCCACATCGGCGTTGCCGGCGTCGCACCCGCTTCCAGCTTCGCCACGAAACCACCCGCATCCGGCAGCGTGGACAGCAGCGCGATCGGCCCGTGGCAGACCAGCGCGGTGGTCTTGTTGCGCTGGTGGAAGTCGGCCAGCAGCCGGCCCAGCGCCGGGCTCTTCAGCAGATCCTGCATCGGCGCGTGGCCACCGGGAATGTAGACCGCATCGAAACGCGCGTAGCCCTGCTGCTCGACGCGCGCCAGGCTGACCACCGGCGAGGCGGTCGGCGAGGTCAACGCCAGTTTCTCCAGCAGCTCCTTGTGCAGCGTCAGCTGCGCGGCATCGTTACCGAAGTACGCCGGCGTCACCGAGGACGCATCCACCGTCGGCGCCTGCCCCTGCGGCGTGGCGAAGGTCACCTCGTGGCCCGCGTCCAGCAACAGCTTGACCGGCTGCATCAGCTCGTTGAGATAGAAGCCGGTGGACAGCACCTTGCCGTCCTTCAGGTCCAGGTGGTTTTCGTCGGACAGCACCACCAGCACGTTGGCGGCATGCGCGCTGGTTGCGGCCAGGGTCAGGGCCAGCGCTGCGGCCAGCCGGGTCATCAGGTTCATGGGGAGCTCCTATTGGGGAATGGCCGCCACTTTATTCATCGCCCCTGCGGCGATAAATTGGCCCCATTGCAAAACATCTGTTCGCCGGAGAGCTAAATGAGCCGCAAGTTCGACTACCTGGGCGATGTGGAGGTGTTCCTGGCGGTGGTCGAGCACGGCTCGTTCACGGCCGGCGCGGTGGCGCTGTCCACCACGCCCTCGGTGCTGAGCCGCGCGGTCACCCGGCTGGAAGCGCGGCTGGGCCGGCAGCTGCTGCAGCGGACCACCCGCCGCGTGGGCCTGACCGACGCCGGGCGGCTCTATCGGGAACAGGTGCGCACCGCCTTCGGCCTGCTGGACGACGCCGAGCGCGACGTACTGGCCCAGGACGGCGCGCTGGCCGGCCGCGTGCGCCTGAGCGTGCCCACCACCTATGGCCACTACCGGCTGCCGCCCGTGCTGGCGCGCTTTGCGCAGCAGTACCCGCAGGTGCAGGTGGAACTGAACATCACCAACCGCAACGTGGATCTGGTGGCCGAAGGCTTCGACCTGGCCATCCGCCTGGGCCAGCTGCCGGACAGCGGGCTGGTGGCGCGCAAGCTGGAAGACGCACCGCTGCTGTTGGTGGCCGCGCCGGACTACCTGCAGCGTCGCGGTACGCCGCAGACGCTGGACGACCTGCAGCAGCACCTGTGCCTGCCGTTTGTGATGCCGCGCACTGGACGGCTGGCGTCGTGGATCTTCCGAGACGGCGGGCGCGACGTGGACTGGCTGCCGCGTTCGTCCATCGAGACCTCCGACGATGTGCTGGGCGTGGTGTCGCTGGCCGATCAGGGCATCGGCATCTGCCAGAGCTATGAGTTCATCGTGCGCGAGCGGCTGCAGCGTGGGCAGTTGGTGGAAGTGCTGCCGCAACTGCGGGGGCGCTCAAGGCCGTTCTCGGTGATCTATGCGCCGCATCGGCGGCAGTCGGCGGCGGCGCGGGCGATGATTGAGTTGCTGGTGGGGAATGCGGCTGAGGACGAAATTGGTTGAGAACGCTTTGGACGTGCGTGCGATCGGTGTAGGCATGGCACAGCTATACAGGGGCGCTCAGAGCAGAACGAGTACGAGCAAAAGCTCTCGCGAGCAGACAGTGGCGCGGCGTACGGCATTGTCGTCAGTGAAAAAGATCTACTCCGCCACCGACGCGGACAGCAGTCGCCTCTACGTGAGCAAGGCATCCGAATGCTGAAGGCACGTGGGGGCGCTGGTGCGTCTATGCGGCAAACAGCCCCGTGGGGCAACGTGGCATTGCGTAAAGATCTTGACCTTCAGGCCATGGATGAGCGCCGCAATTCTTCGCGATTTGCCATCATCAAGATCGCCAATTTGTCTGCCACTGAAGACGACATTTGCCAACGGGAAGGCCATTTGAAGACCGTACTGCCTTCCCGCGAGTTCGGCTACAACAGCAGTGGAAGGGTGACCGTGAGCCGACAAATCGGTTGATGCTGGATCCGGATGATGAAAAGTCTCGTTGGTTTCAGCTCAGGCCCTCCGGCTCGTGATGCCATGCTTTGGCCTTCAGCACATACGCGCCGCAGCTGGTCCTCACCCGCGCCCCCCTCTTTTACCGGCCTACTTTTCAGGAGGGGAAACACGCTGAATGTAGGCAGAGGTAAGCATCTTCAATTCATCGAGCAGACTCATATCGAAGCCACCCATCGGCTCAGATTTGCGCTCGATATAGTCATGAACAGCCTTAGCAAGCTCCCGAAGCTTGGTCCAGATTATCGACAACTCCGCGAGATCTTCGACAACACCCAAACTCTGAAAATGGGCCTCAGCTTGTCGGACATGGATTGTCATTCGTCTACTCCAAGCGACACATACTAAGTATGCTTCCCGCTCACGGGTCGCCCTCAGCGCGCAAAGTGCGGCATCCTCAACATCACGAATAAAGAAGGCACTGAGTGCTTCGGACGTAATTTCATTTCCAGCCATATCCTGGAGAATATTGATCTGTTCTGCAGCCCGCCGCAGAAAGGTCCGCATTTCGGCAATGTCCTGGCCATTGACAGGACGATTATCCATGAACACATGGCGAATTGCCGACCTCAACAATCCCGGAATGGAGGGAAAATGCTCTCGGCACCGAGCAAAATTGTGATACTCGGTCGACGAGATCGGCAGCATCTCCAGCTGCCCTGCTGCTAATGCAATTTGGGCTTCGTACTTCTCGTAAAAGTCCTTTGCGGCATCAATATCACCCGTGAGATGCCGAACCTCATCGAGCGGAGTGAATTCACCTTCGCGCAGGACGTGCTCACAGAGATGATCGATCTTCATGTACGCATTGCGAAAGTTCACAATTGCCTGCTGAAAAATCTCCTCAGGCTTAATTGCTACTGGCTTAAACCTGATCACAACTGGCAACGTTCGGTGCGTTGCCATGTATGACACAACCGTTCCGAGGTACTCACCTAGGCTGAATCCAGCAGCTTTTGCCACCTCCTCAGCGACCTGCTTCTCCGCATCCGGAATGCGTATATTCAACTGAGCCATAAGGCCCCCCTTTAGCTTGCCGAAAGGCGGTTAGTCGGCCAACCTCACCGATGTAGCAAAATGCTAGCACGCGACAACTGCGCTACGCAAGCACGATCACTTTGCGGAGTGTGACGTGCCGGCCCAGGACGGTGCGCTGGCCGGCCGCGTGCGCCTGAGCGTGCCCACCACCTATGGCCACTACCGGCTGCCGCCCGTGCTGGCGTGCTTTGCGCAGCAGTACCCACAGGTGCAGGTGGAACTGAACATCACCAACCGAAACGTGGACCTAGTGGCCGAAGGCTTCGACCTGGCCATCCGCCTGGGCCAGCTGCCGGACAGCGGGCTGGTAGCGCGTACATTGGAAGAGGCCCCGCTGCTGCTGGACGACCTGCAGCAGCACATGTGCCTGCCCTTCGTGATGCCGCGCACCGGGCGGCTTGCACCGTGGATCTTCCGCGACGGCGGGCGCGACGTGGACTGGCTGCCGCGTTCGTCCATCGAGACCTCCGACGATGTGCTGGGCGTGGTGTAGCTGGCAGAACAGGGCATCGGCATCTGCCAGAGCTATGAGTTCATCGTGCGCGAGCGGTTGCAGCGTGGGCAGTTGGTGGAAGTGCTGCCGCAGCTGCGGGGGCGGTCGCGCCCGTTTTCGGTGATCTATGCGCCGCATCGGCGGCAGTCGGCGGCGGCGCGGGCGATGATCGAGTTGTTGGTGGGGAATGCGGCGGGGGTTGAGGGCGGCGTCTGCTAAGGATGCGATGCCTGCTTACGGTGTCGGGTTTGAACCGATTTTCGGACCACGCGGCAGATCACGCGGCGTGGCCACCCGATGCGGACTAAGAACTGTTGCAAAGAACACCGTCGCGCTATTCGCTTGCGATATCGGCGATTGCGTCGCTTTGATTCGCAATCAGCAGGGCGTCTGCACGAATACGTCTTGTGGGGTCGCGTGCTGCACGAATGGTGCATGTAACAATAGATCTTCGCTCTCGAATTCCGCGATTTCTTCGCGAATTTCAATTTGCATTCGGAGTGACGGCGTAAACACCATGGCGCGTCACCGACAACGGGTGGCCGGGTCTGCAAACCCGAACTGTTAGTTGTTTACGCTTACCCGTCGGCACCGCCCTTAACCGGTGCCGGCGGGTAATCCGTCGGCCTTTATGGCGGGCGGTGCGTGGGGGCCTTCGGGCCCGCCGGGTACTGACAACTGACGTCCGGTTTGCAGCCACGCATCGTCCGCCACCCCGCTTACGCGGTGGCGCTGTTAAGCACAGCCAAGGAAACCGACGTCATGAATGAATCCGAGACCTTCTCTTCGTACACCGTTGTTGAGCCCATCAACGACGACACGCCGCTGCCCGACCTGAACTCCCTGCTCGGCATCCTCAAGCGCATGCGCGACTGCGAAGGGGCTGATGGGTTGCCCTGGCCGGAGAACGATGTATCACCCGGACGCCGCGTGAGCCTGGCGAGGACCGAGCGCGCGTTGGTGGGCCTGCTGACAGTGCTGGAGGTGCTTCATTCGGCGGACCGCTGCCGGGTGGCAGCGGAGCCGGAGCGGCATTTAGATGAGGGGGTTGTGGATGGGCTGTTTTTAGCTTGCCGGGGCTTGGTTGAGTGGGCTTGTCGGGAGGTTCGCCCAGAATGAATCTCCAACAGGGCCGGGGCTAATTCCCATGAGGAACACTGAGGGACACCATTCATTCTGAACCTTAAAAAACAGCAACCATGTTATCTAAGGCCGAAGATGACAGCAAAATTATCTCCACGCGACCGTCCAATTAACCAAAAATAAACTACTTAAGCAACCCGCAGGCATGAGCGATATAACTAATCCCTCTCAACCTGTAGTTGACCGCCTTCCCTTCCTGCTTTCGAGCGAGCAAATTTTGATGATAGAGCTTCAATAGGTAATTACTAGAGAAGTCCTGCATCGACTTCACACTAAACTCTTTGAAGTCGCTGGGCCGAGCCTGCTGCCTATCTCCAATCGCGTTCAGGACACCCTTCTCTTTTGGCTTCAACTGCAATCCAGACAATTCACTCTCAACAATTCTACGCAGATATGAATCACACTTAATGTCCGGGATATGAGAATTTATCATCATACGCGCGATAGCATCATTTAGCGCCGCATCAAAAGCCGCCCTCAAACCTGGCTTTCTCTGCATTTCCTTAATTGCCGGAAAATCAAGAATATCCTTCCTAGTATCCTCAACGTGCTTCATACATATACTATTACTATACTTGAAAACAAATCTCATTTCTCCATGAGATGCTTCAAAAAGGCGCTCGTGCACTTTCTTACTCAACGGAGCGACACCATCTCCACTCTTATGAAACCGCTTAACTCTAACCGAGATTGCCTCGTGCAGCTCCTCAAGTTCTATAGGTTTTATTTCGATCCCTGAGCCAGAAGTACGCTCAAAAACACGAGGATCAAGTGACTGCACCAAGCTTCCAAGTCCACTCTGGCCGATGATTACCCACCAGATATTAGGAATACTAAAAAGCGTATCGCGGAAGCTGATGAGAAGCTCTCCGAGCTTGTCCTGATCCAAGTTCTCGACATTGTCGAGAGTGATTATGGCGCAATCACGATGAAGGTAGCTACAGACCTCAGCACCAAGGACATGTATAGCGTCAGCAATTGCCTCAAAAGTCGCATCACTGACAGAGGGCAAAGTTACAGACTTTCCTATATTGCCCCCAAACCCTGCTATCTGCAGACCGAGCTCAAAGCCTTTGTCTTCGCCACGAAGCCACTTCCCAATCTTCTTGGTTTCGGAAGGAATCTGATGATTATTTTCATTGCAGTAAGAAAGAATAGATCTATGCAACGAATCCAGAGCGCGCAGCGCGATTTCTCTCACCGAATCGGAGGGCTGCACAGGGCACAAATTTCGAGCCGCAAGAAGCTTTGGGCCAAAGAGCGACAGGTCATTTTCAAGCAAATACTGCTGCACATTAAAGAAACTGGTCTTACCAACTCCGGGAACGCCAGATAGGATCAAAAGACCCTGATTTGCCGTATCCAACGTCGTGCAAAACTCAACCGTCTCATTTGATCGACCAACCAAGAGCTCAACATCTTCAGCACGAGCCTTAAGTGGATTGGTATTGTATGGACTTTCCCTAAAACCAAGCGACTCCCACATACTCCCCCCATTCAAAAAATGCCGAATCCAGCGGCTCGGCCACGCGGCAAGAGCAACAAAGAATTCATCCGTGTCATCCAGCCAACGCGAATACTAGTCGGACGAGCAAAACTTCACAAGATGACGGACATAATTCGGGAATTCAAGATTAGAGCAATTTATAGACCCAATCTTTCCATTCAAGTCACGCCTCGACTTGCAAAGCAAGGTCTTTGTGCGCCTCAGGTTGGCATCGCCTCGCGACCAACGAATAACTGCGGGGCTCTTCGATCCATCGCGCAGCGAAAGCCAGCGCGATGCGAGCCACAACGGCTTAGCCTCCGGCTCGGCGGAGCCAACGATTCAAAAGCAAAAAGGGCGCCTCTCGGCGCCCTCGTTCTTCAACTCATTCCCACTCAATAGTCGCCGGCGGCTTCCCCGAGATGTCATAGACAACCCGCGACACCCCCCGCAACTCATTGATGATCCGGTTGCTCACCGTCCCCAGGAACTCATACGGCAGATGCGCCCAATGCGCGGTCATGAAGTCAATCGTCTCCACCGCCCTTAGCGCAATCACCCACTCATAAGCGCGCGCATCACCCACCACGCCCACCGATTTCACCGGCAGGAACACGGCAAACGCCTGGCTGGTCTTGTCGTACAGGTCGGCCTTGCGCAGCTCGTCAATGAAGATGGCATCGGCCTTGGCCAGCAGCTCAGCGTATTCGCGCTTCACTTCGCCCAGGATACGCACACCCAGGCCCGGGCCCGGGAACGGATGGCGGTAGACCATGCTGCGCGGCAGGCCCAGCTCGACGCCGAGGCGGCGCACTTCGTCCTTGAACAGCTCGCGCAGGGGCTCCACCAGGCCCAGCTTCATGTGCTCCGGCAGGCCGCCCACGTTGTGGTGGCTCTTGATCACATGCGCCTTGCCGGTCTTGCTGCCGGCCGACTCGATCACGTCCGGGTAGATGGTGCCCTGCGCCAGCCACTTGGCATTCTTCAGCTTGTTCGACTCTTCGTCGAAGATCTCAACGAACAGGTTGCCGATGATCTTGCGCTTGGCTTCCGGGTCGCTCACGCCTTCCAGCGCGTTGAAGTAACGGTCGGCGGCATTCACGCGCACCACCTTCACACCCATGTGCTCGGCGAACATCGCCATCACCTGGTCGCCTTCCTGCCAACGCAGCAGGCCGGTATCCACGAACACGCAGGTCAGCTTCTCGCCGATGGCCTTGTGCAGCAGCGCGGCCACGACGGACGAATCGACGCCGCCGGACAGGCCCAGGATCACTTCGTCATCGCCCACCTGTTCGCGCACGCGGGCGATCTGGTCGTCGATGATGTTGGCGGCGGTCCACAGGGTCTGGCAGCCGCACACATCCACCACGAAGCGGCGCAGCAGCGCCTGGCCCTGCAGGGTGTGGGTCACTTCCGGGTGGAACTGCACGCCGTACCAGCGTTTTTCTTCGTTGGCCATGGCGGCCACCGGAATGCGGTCGGTGGTGGCGGTGATGGTGAAGCCCGGCGGCGCAACGGAGACGTGGTCGCCGTGGCTCATCCAGACATTCAACTTCGGCTCGCCGCCGTGGTCGCTCAGGCCCTTGAACAGTGCATCGGGGTTGATGACGTTCACTTCGGCATGGCCGAATTCGCGCTGGTCAGCCGCTTCGGTGGCACCGCCCAGCTGCGCGGCCAGGGTCTGCATGCCGTAGCAGATGCCGAAGATCGGCAGGCCGCTGTCGAACACTTCCTGCGGCGCGGCGGGCGCGCCCGGCAGCGTGGTCGATTCCGGGCCACCGGACAGGATGATGCCCTTGGCACCGAAGCCGGCAATCTCGGCCGGGTTGTGGTCCCACGCCCAGATTTCGCAGTAGACGCCCAGCTCGCGGATGCGGCGGGCAATCAGCTGCGTGTACTGCGCGCCGAAATCAAGGATGAGGATCTTGTCGTTATGGATGTTGGTCATGGCGCCCCGGCAATGCAGTAGGGAAAACGAAAACGTCAGAATTTTTCAGCGGCAGATGGAGAAAGAGGAACGGGAATCAGCTTCCTCGTTCCTCTTTGCTCGTCCCGCATCAGGAGCGGTAGTTCGGCGGCTCTTTGGTGATCGTCACGTCGTGGACGTGGCTCTCGCGCTGGCCGGCGCCGCTGATCTTCACGAACTTGGGCTTGCTGCGCATGTCCTCGACGGTGGCGCAGCCCACGTAGCCCATGGTGGCGCGCAGGCCGCCCATCAGCTGGTGGATGATGCCGCCCACCGGGCCGCGGTACGGCACGCGGCCTTCGATGCCTTCCGGCACCAGCTTGTCGGCGGTGGCGGCGTCCTGGAAGTAGCGGTCCTTGGACCCCTTCTCCATCGCGGCCAGCGAGCCCATGCCGCGGTAGCTCTTGTACGAACGGCCCTGGAACAGCTCGGTTTCGCCCGGCGATTCCTCGGTACCGGCCAGCAGGCCACCAATCATGATGGTGGAGGCACCGGCGGCCAGCGCCTTGCCGATGTCGCCGGAGTAGCGGATGCCACCGTCGGCGATCAACGGGATGCGGTCCTGCAGCGCTTCGGCCACCAGGTCGATCGCGGTGATCTGCGGCACGCCCACGCCAGCAACGACGCGCGTGGTGCAGATCGAGCCCGGGCCGATGCCCACCTTCACTGCGTCCGCGCCGCTGTCCAGCAGCGCCAGCGCGGCTTCACCGGTGCAGATGTTGCCGCCGATGACCTGCACGTTCGGGAAGTTCTTCTTGACCCAGCTGACGCGGTCCAGCACGCCCTGCGAATGGCCGTGCGCGGTATCAACCACGATCACGTCCACGCCGGCAGCGACCAGCGCTTCCACGCGGCGATCGGTATCGCCGCCGACGCCGACGGCCGCGCCGACTAGCAGGCGGGTGGCGATGTCCTTGGCAGCGTTCGGGAAGTCGGTGTTCTTCTGGATGTCCTTGACGGTGATCAGGCCACGCAGGGCGAACTCGTCATTGACCACCAGCACCTTTTCGATGCGGTTGCGGTGCAGCAGCTGCAGCACTTCATCCGACGCGGCGCCTTCCTTGACCGTGATCAGGCGATCCTTCTTGGTCATGATGTGGCGGACCGGATCGTCCAGCTCGGTCTCGAAGCGCATGTCGCGATGGGTCACGATGCCGGCCAGCAGGCCGTCGCTGCCCACCACCGGCACGCCGGAGATGTTGTGCGCCTGGGTCAGGGCCAGCACGTCGCGGATGGTGGTTTCCGGGCCGACGGTGATCGGGTCGCGGATGACACCGGCCTCGAACTTCTTGACCTTGGCCACTTCAGCGGCCTGCTGCTCCACGCTCAGGTTCTTGTGGATGATGCCCATGCCGCCCAGCTGTGCCATGGCGATGGCCAGGCGTGCTTCGGTGACGGTATCCATGGCGGCGGACAGGATCGGAAGCTTGAGCTTCAGGTCGCGCGTCAACCGCGTTTCGAGGTTGACGTCCTTGGGCAGGATGGTCGAATGAGCGGGGACGAGCGAGACGTCGTCGTAGGTGAGAGCTTCAGCCTGGATGCGCAGCATCGGCATACCCGAGATGTGGGGAAGCGCGACATTTTACCCTGTTTTGGCGGCCTGTGGCAGGGGGTAGATGCGACGCAGTGTCGCGCGGGCGAAGATCTGTTCAGGGCCCCAGGACCACCGCCCTTGGCGGGTGAGGACCACCGCCCTTGGTGGGTGCGGACCACCGCCCTTGGTGGGTGCGGACCGTTGGTCCGCACTATCCATCAGACACCTATACCCCAGCAGGAATCCCATCCTCTGGCATTGTGCCGACCAACGGTCGGCACCCACCCACAAAAGACACACGGCGCTACCACGCCCCACCGCAAGCACCCCAGCCCGGTCAGGCCCCGGCTTCCGCCGCTTCCAGCGTGTTCTGCATCAACGTGGCCACGGTCATCGGGCCCACGCCGCCCGGCACCGGGGTGATCCAGCTGGCCCGCTGGGCAGCGGCCTCAAACCCGACATCACCCACCAACCGGCCGTCATCCAACCGGTTGATACCCACGTCGATCACCACGGCGCCCGGCTTCACCCACTCGCCCGGCACGATGCCCGGGCGACCCACCGCCACCACCAGGATGTCGGCGTTGCGCACGGCCTGTTCCAGCACGTCCTTGGGCGTGAACTTGTGGCAGCTGGTCACGGTGCAGCCGGCAATCAGCAGCTCCAGGCCCATCGGCCGGCCAACGTGGTTGCTGACGCCGACGATGGTGGCGTTGCGGCCACG
This sequence comes from Stenotrophomonas sp. 14P6.2.3, assembly GCF_057799055.1. Lineage (NCBI taxonomy): Bacteria > Pseudomonadati > Pseudomonadota > Gammaproteobacteria > Lysobacterales > Lysobacteraceae > Stenotrophomonas > Stenotrophomonas sp. 14P6.2.3. Next base: position 71,918 of record NZ_JBYOLA010000004.1, on the reverse strand, counting down.
CACCGGCTGGTCGGTGTGGCCCAGCAGCGTGGTGATGCCGCGCGGGGTGCACGGGCGCAGGCCGAACTCGCGCAGGGCCAGGTGGCCGACGTTTTCCGGGTGGAAGCCGTCCACGTCCTTGCGCGGGTCGATGCGCTGGATCAGTCGGCGTGCATCGGGAATGCCCGGCAGCGGCAGCTGGATCAGGATGCCGTTGATCTTAGGGTCGGCGTTGAGCTGGTCGATCAGGTCGAGCAGCTCGGCCTCGGTGGTGCCGGCCGGCAGATCGTAGTCATAGGCTTCGATACCGACCTTCTCTGCCGCGCGGCGCTTGTTGCGCACGTACACGGTGGAGGCCGGGTCGCCACCCACCAGCACCACGGCCAGGCCCGGGCGGCTGCCACCAGCCGCGACACGGGCGTCGACCCGCACCTTCAGGCTGTCGAGCAGGTCCTCGGCGATACGGCGGCCATCGAGGATGCGGGCAGGAAGCTGGGGGGCGGAGTCGGTCATCGGGTGCGGGCGTGGGGCGGCGGGGACGCTATTGTCCCCGATTCACGCCCCCTCGCCCACCGCTGCGATCGCCCGCTGCACTCGCCGGGCATGGCCCGGCGCTACCCACGAATCGCGCGACACCCCGGTAGCGCCGGGCCATGCCCGGCGAGCGCGAAGCGCGGCGCGTGGCGATCATTCCTCTTCTTCTTCCGGCACGTCATCCGCATTGAGCGTGCGCGCCTTGCGCTTGGGCGCGGTGAACGGCGTCGGTGTCGGCACGCCGGGCAGCGCGGTGCCGAACACCATGTGCGCGCCGGCACGCAGATTGCCGCCGGCCATTTCCAGTTCGAAGCGCTCGGCGTCGCGCTCGCGGATCTGCTCGGCGATCTCGCGGGCGTCGTCTTCCTCCGCGCCCAGCTCTACCAGCGCGGCCTGCCCGAACAGCAGCGCCGACTCGAACGTTTCGCGGATCTGGAAGTCCACGCCGGCATGGATCAGCCGCAGCGAATGCTCGCGGTCGAACGAGCGCACCAGCAGCTTGGCTTGCGGGAACTGATGGGCCACCAGTTCGACGATGCGGTCGGCATCCTCGGCATTGTTCACGCACACCGCCACCGCCCGCGCACTGCCCGCACCGGAGGCATGCAGCACGTCCAAGCGGGTACCGTCGCCGTAATAGATCTTGAAACCGAAGCGCTCGGCGTTATGGATCATCTCCACATCGTTGTCGATGATGGTCACGTCCACGTCGCGGGCCAGCAGCGACTGGCTGGCCACCTGGCCGAAGCGGCCAAAGCCGATCAGCAGCACGCTGCCGGACAGGCCATCGGCGGTATCCACGCCTTCCATGCTGACGGTCGGCTTCGGCGCCACGCGCTTGTAGACCAGCACCACCAGCGGCGTCAGTGCCATCGACAGCACCACTACGGCGGTGAAGTTGGCATTGATGTCCAGGCTGATCACGCCGGCGCTCGCAGCGGCCGAGAACAGCACGAAGGCGAACTCGCCGCCCTGCGCCATCAACACGCCACGGTCCAGCGCCTGCGCATGGTCGCTGCCCATCAGTCGCGCCACCACGTAGATGCACAGCGCCTTGGCCGCCATCAGCGCCACCACCAGGCCGAGGATCATCGGCCAGTTGCCGGCCACCACGCCCAGGTCAAGCGCCATGCCCACGCTGAGGAAGAACAGGCCCAGCAGGATGCCGCGGAACGGCTCGATGTCCGCCTCGATCTGGTGGCGGAAGGTCGATTCGCTCAGCAGCACGCCGGCCAGGAACGCGCCCATCGCCATCGACAGGCCGGACAGCTGCATCAGCAGCGCCGCACCCAGCACCACCAGCAGTGCGGCGGCGGTCATCACTTCGCGCGCCTTCGATTCGGCCAGTACGCGGAACAGCGGATTGAGCAGGAAGCGGCCCACCAGCACCAGGCCGACGATGGCGCCCACGCCGATCGCCACCGACATCCAGCGCGAGCCCTCGCCATCGGCGCTGCCTGCAGCCGGCGCCATCCATGCAACAAGCGCCAGCAACGGCACGATCAGCAGGTCTTCGAACAACAGGATCGAGACGATCTTCTGCCCGGACGGCAGCGCGATGTCACCGCGCTCGGCCAGCAACTGCATCACCACCGCGGTGGAGGTCAGCACGAAACCGGTGGCTCCGATGAAGGCGATCTGCCACGGCAGCCCGAACAGCTTGGCGATGCTGGTCAGCACCAGCGCGCAGGTGACGATCTGCAGCGTGCCCAGCCCGAAGATTTCCTTGCGCAGGCTCCACAGGTGCGAAGGCCGCATTTCCAGGCCGATGACGAACAGGAACATGACCACGCCGAGTTCGGCGGTATGCAGGATCGCCTGCGGGTCGGAGAACCAGCCCAGCCCGAACGGGCCGATCGCCAGGCCGGCGGCAAAGTAGCCCAGCACCGAGCCCAGGCCGAGCCGACGGAACAGCGGCACCATCACCACCGCTGCGCCCAAGAGGGCGACGACCTTGACCAGCTCGCTGGTCGCTGCTTCTACCGCCATGCGGTGGGTTCCCCGGAAATCGAAATCGGACTTAACGATAGAGCAACACCGATGACGGCAATAGCATGTACGTTGCGTTTTATTGTCTTGGAGATGGAACGATGCCCGGACTAGCCCCTGGCATCATCCCGAAACCATGCACATGCTTCGGTAGGTGCCAACCTTGGTTGGCACAATCCCGAAGCCATGACCTGTAGAGCCGAGCCCACGCTCGGCTGATTCTGGCCTCAGCGCGAAGAGCAGCCGAGCGCAGGCTCGGCTCTACAGTAGATCCACGCCATGCGTGGATGAGGCCCAACCGGGTTCGCCCACCCCAGTAGATCCACGCCATGCGTGGATGACGCGCCGACCGGCTCACCCGTCCCGACAAAACGCGGCGTAGTCGATATACCCCGGAAACGGCACACCCGGCGCACACACCGGGCATTGCGGGTCCGGACCGATGCCGGTCTCACGGAAGCGCATGCCCAGCGCATCAAAGCGCAGCAGGCGCCCCACCAGTGGCTCGCCGATGCCCAGCAGCAGCTTCAGCACCTCGGTGGCCTGCAGCACCCCAGCCAAGCCCGGCAGCACGCCCAGCACACCCGCCTCGGAGCAGTTCGGCGCGAACTCCGGCGGCGGCGGCTCCGGGAACAGGCAGCGATAGCACGGTGCCACGCCACGCTGGCGGCCGGCATCGAACACGCTCACCTGGCCATCGAAGCGTTCGATGGCGGCGTAGACCATCGGCGTGGCGTGCTTGATGCAGGCGTCGTTGAGCAGGTAGCGCAGCGGGAAGTTGTCCGAACCGTCCAGCACTACATCGACATCCTGCAGCAGGCGATCCACGTTCTCCGAGGTCACCCGCTCGGGTACGGCCTCGACCTCGATGGACGGGTTCAATGCCAGCAGACGCTCGCGCGCCGAATCCACCTTCAGCTGGCCAACGCTGGCCTCGGTATGCACGATCTGCCGATGCAGGTTGCTGCGCTCGACACGGTCGTGGTCGGCGAAACGCAGGTGCCCTACCCCGGCCGCCGCCAGATAGAAGCCGGCCGGTGCACCCAGCCCGCCCGCACCCAGCACCAGCACCCGCGACTGCTGCAGGCGGCGCTGGCCGGCCTCGCCTACCTGCGGCAGCAGCAGATGGCGCGAATAGCGGTCGTAGAAATCGCGGTCGGCGGCGCTGGTCAGCGGCTGCACCAGCGGCAGCGACAGCTCGCGCCAGGCGACGGTGCCGCCAGCGACGGAGCTCACATTCGTGTAGCCCGCATCCAGCAGCGCCTGCGCCGCATCGGCCGAGCGCTTGCCGCTCTGGCAGATCAGCAGGATCTCCTGTTCCGGCCGCGGCAGGTACGCGGTCGCGTCAGCCAGCAGCTCGCCCTTGGCGACGCCGCGCGCGCCTTCGGCCATGCCGCCGGCCCGCTCATGCGCCTCGCGCACGTCGATCAGCACCGCGCCATGGGCCACGCGCGCACGCGCCTGTTCGGGGGAAAGCTCTGGAATGCTCATGGCCGCATTATCGCGCAGGCCGCCCGGCCCTGCCTTGGCTTGACCCCTGCCCGGCGCTATGCCGGCTGCCTGCTTCCAACCTGCTGCTGAAGAACACCGATGAGCGCTTTCAGCCCGGGAGGAACATGCCGATGGCCCGGGTAGTACAGCGAAAGACCGGGGAACTCGGGACACCAGTCCTCAAGCAACCGAAGCAGGCGACCATCGGCCAACGGCTCCAGCGCCAGATGCTCGGGAACGAAAGCAATACCGATGCCGTCAACGGCGGCGTCGACCATCAACGGCTGGTCCGTCAGCGTGATCGGCCCGGAGACGTTCACCCGCTCGGTGACGCCCTGGCGCTCGAACTCCCAGCGATAGATCGCCCCGCTCTCGAACCGGAAGCGGATGCAGTCGTGCTGATGCAGATCCAGCGGCCGCAGTGGCCGTTCACGCGCGTGCAGGTACGCCGGTGAGGCAACCGCCGCGAACCGCATGGGGGGCGTCACCGCTACCGCCACCATGTCCCGCGGCACGGCTTCGGCAAGGCGGATACCCGCATCAAAACCGTCCGAAACGATATCGCCCAACCTGCCGTCACTGACGATGTCCAGATGCACCTGCGGGTACTGGCGCAGGAACCGTGCAAGCACCGGTTTCAGCACGAGCCGTATGGCCCCTTCGCTGGCATTGATGCGGACGGTGCCACGCGGCGTGCCCGCTTCGGTATCCACCGACTGCAGCGCCTCCTCAATGGACGCCATTGCCGGCCGCAGCTTTTCCGCCAGGCGCTCGCCGGCGTCGGTCAGCGAGACGCTGCGCGTGGTGCGATTGAACAGGCGTGCGCCCAGCCGCTGCTCCAGCGTCTTGATGGCATGGCTGATCGCCGACGGGGTGATGTTCAACTCCGCCGCCGCACTGCGGAAGCTGCGGTGCGCTGCCACTGCGAGGAACGCGGTGAAGGCCGCCAGATCACCCCCACCCGATTGCTGAATGAGATTCACCATATCGTCAGATATTGAAGCGATTGTCTTGATAGTCAGCGGATTCTACGCTCAGCGCTGTCGCGGGCGCAGGCCCTCGGCGCTCATCCACCGAGACAGGATCAAGACGATGAAGATGATGAAGGCGGTTGTGATGACCGGGCCGAACAAGCCGTGGCAGGTACAGGACGTCCCGGTACCCGTGATCGAAGCGGGCCAGGTACTGGTCAAGGTTCACGCGTCCGGCATGTGCTACACCGATGTATGGGCAACCCAGGGTTACGGTGGCGACATCTATCCCCAGACGCCCGGGCACGAAGTAGTCGGAGAAGTGGTGGAGGTGGGCGCCGGCGTGCACTCGCGCCGAGTGGGCGATCGCGTGGGCACCACGTGGGTCCAGTCCTCCTGCGGGCGTTGTCCCTACTGCCGCGAGAACCGTCCCTTGTCCGGACAGACGGCGATGAACTGCGATGCACCTCGCACCACCGGCTTCGCCGCGCAGGGCGGCCATGCCCAGTACATCGCGATCTCCGCCGAAGGCACGGTACTGCTGCCTGACGGACTCTCCTACGTGGATGCGGCGCCGATGATGTGTGCCGGCTACACGACCTGGAGCGGGCTGCGCGATGCGGCACCCCAGCCACGGGAAAAGATCGCGGTACTTGGCATCGGCGGGCTTGGCCACGTCGCCCTGCAGCTGTCCAGAGCCTGTGGCTTCGAGACCATCGCCATCACGCATTCTGCGGACAAGCATGCACTTGCTTTGCAGTTGGGCGCCGACCAGGTCGTTGCCAGTGGCAAGGAACTGAAGGCGATCGGCGGCGCCGACGTGCTGCTGGTGACCACCAACGAATTCAGCTCGGCCGAAGAAGCCATGACCGGCCTGCGTGTCGATGGACGCGTCGTGCTGTGTGGGCTGGACTTCAGCCAGCCCTTCTCGATCTCGTCCGACGGCGTACCGTTCCACATGATGCGCCAGCGCGTGATCGGCGCCACCCATGGTGGCCAGCACTACCTTGGCGAAGTGCTGGCGCTTGCCGCCACCGGCAAGGTCAAGCCGATGGTCGAGACGTTTGACTTGGACCACGCGACCGAGGCCTATGACCGCCTGGCATCGGGCAGGATGAGGTTCCGCGGGGTGCTGCTGCCGTGGGGCAGCGCCTGAGAAAGTGCGCCGTAACGCGCCACAACGAAAAAGGCGGCCCTGCGGCCGCCTTCCTGTGAATCACTTGCCCTTGACGTGCTTCATCAAGCGCCGCTTGGCCTTGACCTGCCGTTCGGTCAGCACGTTCTTCTTGCCCTCGTACGGGTTGGCACCCTCGCGGAAGATGAACTGCACCGGCGTACCGATCAGCTTGAAGCGCTTGCGGAAGAAGTTCTCCAGGTAGCGCTTGTACGACTCCTGCAGTTCCTTCAGGCGGGTGCCGTGCACGATGAAGGTCGGCGGGTTGGCGCCGGCCGGGTGCACGTAGCGCAGCTTGGAGACATGGCCGCGGATGGTCGGCGGCGGGTTGGTCTCGTAGGCCACTTCCAGCGCCTTGTTCACTTCGCTGGTGGTGAAGGTCTTGTTCGCCGACTCGTGCGCGCGGTGCACCGCACGGAACAGCTCGCGCAGGCCCGAACCATGCTTGGCCGAGATGCGCACCGATTCGGCCCACGGCACGAAGCCCAGACGCAGCGACAGCATCGTTTCCGCCTGCTCGCGCTGGTAGTCGGTCAGGCCGTCCCACTTGTTGATCGCGATCACCAGCGCGCGGCCGGCATCCAGCACGGCGCCGAGCACGGTGGCGTCCTGGTCGGTCACGCCTTCGGTGGCGTCGAGCATCAGCACGGCCACCTGGCACTGCTCGATCGACTGCATGGTCTTGACCACCGAGAACTTCTCGACGACCTCGTCCACGCGCGAACGGCGACGCAGGCCGGCGGTGTCGATCAGGCGATACTCACGACCGTCACGCTCCAGGTCCACCGAGATCGAATCGCGGGTGGTGCCCGGCACGTCCGAGGCGATCATGCGCTCTTCGCCGAGGATGCGGTTGACCAGGGTCGACTTGCCCACGTTCGGGCGGCCGACGAAGGCGATGCGCACGCGGTTCGGATCGTTGTCCAGCTCTTCGCCACTGCCCTCTTCCGGCAGGCGCTGGATGACCTCGTCCAGCAGGTCGTCCAGGCCCTGGCGATGGGCGGCCGACACGGTCAGCATCTCGCTGAAGCCGTAGCGGGCGAACTCCGAACGCACGGTGTCCTCGTCGGTGCCGTCGATCTTGTTGATCAGCAGCAGCGTCGGGCGCGACAGCTTGCGCAGCCAGGCCAGGATCTCATCGTCCATCGCCGAGGTGCCCTCGCGGGCATCAACGACAAACAGGATCAGGTCAGCTTCGCCAGCGGCAGCGCGGGCCTGGCGCGTGGTAGCACCAGCCAGGCCTTCTTCTTCCTCTGCGATGCCGCCGGTATCGACGACGAGGAAATGGTTGTCCTCGTCAAGCCGGCAGACGCCATAGTTGCGGTCCCGGGTGACGCCGGGCTGGTCATGGACCAGGGCGTCACGTGTACGGGTCAGTGCATTGAATATGGTCGACTTGCCGACATTCGGCCGTCCAACCAGGGCGACCAAAGGCAGCATCGCGATTACTCCGTATTAATTTGCCAACCGGAATGCGGTCAGCTTGCCATCAACGTTCTGCACCAGCAGCACCCCATCGACGACGATTGGCTGGGCCAGAAGCGCATCACCGCCGCTTTTCGCCCGCGCCGCCATCGCGCCATCGGAGGCCTGCAGCCAATGCAGGTATCCCTTGTAGTCACCGACCACCACGTAGTCGCCGTGCAGCGCCGGACCGGTCAGCGAGCGCCGGGCCAGTGCGGTCTGCGACCACATCGCCGCGCCGCTGGCCTTGTCCAGGCCGAACACGCCGCCCTTGTTGTCGGTAACGAAAACATTGCCCGAAGACACCGCCACACCGCCGGCACCGCCGTGGTCGCGCGCCCAGAGGGGGCGACCGGTCGGGCCTTCGATGGCCATGGTCTGGTTCTTGAAGCTGCTCACGAACAGCGTATTGCCGTCGAGCACCGGGGCGCCATCAACGTCGGCCATGCGGTCCAGCTCGGTACGGCCTTCGCCGGTGCCGACGTTCTGGTCCCACAGCGTGCGGCCGTCCTGCATGGCCAGCGCAGCAACGCTGCCCTCGTCCTTGCCGATGAACAGCACGCCCGGACCGGCCACCACCGCCGCGTTGCCACGCACGGTCAGCGCCGGCAGCTCGCTCGGGTTGAACCACTTCTGGGTGCCGTTGCCGGCATCGAAGGCGGTGACGCGGCCATCATTGCTGCGCACGAAGACCATGCCCTGGGCAATGGCCGGCGCGGCGATGACTTCGTTCGGCACGCGTGCGCGCCACTTCTCGCTGCCATCGTTGATGTCCAGCGCGATCACCTGGCCATCAAGAGTACCGATGACCACCAGGTTCTCGCCGACGCCCGGACCACCAGACAGCCGCAGCTTGGCCTTCTTCTTTTCCTTCTTCGGCTCCCAGGTCCAGACCTTCTTGCCGGTCTGCAGGTCGATGGCGTGCACGCCACCGGTGATCGCCGCGGCGAACACGTGACCGTTGGCCACTGCCGGGCCCTGGCGCACGCCGATGCGGCGCTCGCCCTTGCCGAGGTTGACCGACCAGGCCTTGTTGACCTTAAGGGTCGGCTCGAACTTCACCAGTTCAGCCGGCTCCTGTGCCTTCTTCGCTGCTGCGTCCTTGCCGGCGAACCAGCCCTTCATGGTGCTGCAACCGGACAGCGCCATACCGAGCAGGAGTACGGTGGCGACGCGCGTGATCATGACCTTCTGACTCATCAAACCGACTCCGCAGGGGCGGCGACGGTGCCGCCGGCGTCCATAACCTTGGTTTCCAGCAGTCGCCGCTGCGGCGCTGCCACGTCCAGCGTCTTCAGCGCCTTCTCATACTGTTCGCGGGCCGCGTCACGCTTGCCCTGCGCCATCAGCGCATCGCCATGGATTTCCAGGCTGCTGCTGTCGGTGGCGCTGCCCAGCAGCTTGATCGCTTCATCGCCCTTGCCGGTAGCCACCAGCAGGCGTGCCACGCGCTGGTCGACCACGCGCTGCAGGTCGCCTTCGACCTTCACCGCGCGCAGGGTAGCCAGCGCTTCTTCATTCTTGCCCGCATCGACCTGGGCCTTGGCCAGCTGCAGCGCCGCCAGGTCGCCGTAGATGCTGGACGGACCAGCCTCCAGCGCCTTGACCGCCTTGGCCGCGTCGTCGAGCTTGTTCTGCTGCAGGCCCACCAGGGCCTTCTGGTACTCGACATTGGCCGAGGCCAGCTTGCCGCCCTGGTCCTTCTGGTACCACTGCCAGCCGGCAATGGCACCGATGGCGATGACTACGCCACCGAGGATGCTGGCACCATTCTTCCGCAGCCAGCTGCGGACGCGTTCACTTTGTTCGTGCTCGTCGAGCAGGTCGTCGATCGCCATGCGTACTCTCGCCCCGCCCGTCGGGAGGGACCATTGGGATTATCGAAGGTGGTGAAACCGCGCCTCAGTGTGAAACCGGGACAACGGAGCCTTCAGAGGATACCTGAAAGCGTGCCACGTTGGCTCGCTGATAGGGCGTCAGATCGACGATAGCGCCGTTCTGCTGAACCTGGACCGCCGAAGCATTGCCCAAGGTGACGCGGGCAACCTGGCCCGGTGTGAAGCTGCGGCTCTCACCGGACTTGATCAGCGCCTTCTCCACGGTGGCGCCATCGGGGCCACCGATATCGACCCAGCTGTCGCCGCTGAACTGCATGTCCAGGTTGGCGGCTGGCGCCGGCGCAGCCCGCGGCACCGGGGCCAGCGAGGCGACGTAGGGGGTAGCGGTCGGCTTGATGACGGGCGCGGCCGCCACTTCGGCGGGCGCGGCAGCGGCGGACCCGAGACCGGCCGGGGTAACCGGTACGGCGGCCGGGATCACGTCCAGCGAGGCGGTGTTCGGCGAAGGCGCGGTGCCATCGAAGTGGCCACGGGTGGCGAACCAGACCGGCACCGCCAGCACGGCGGTAATACCGACATACAGCACGCGACGGCCGAGATTCTCGGCGATGCGGCGCGCACGCGGGGTATGGGTGTGGCTGACCAGGGTCGGCGGAACCACCGGGCCGACCTGGGCCTGTTCCAGCAGTTCGCTGACATCGACCCCGAGCAGGCGGGCGTAGCTGCGCAGCTGGCCGCGCACGAACACCGGCGCCCCCAGCTTCTGCCACTGCTCCTGCTCGAGCGACTTCACCACTTGAACCGGCATGCGCAGGCGCTGGCCGACGTCTTCGAGGGTCAGTCCGGCGGCCTCGCGGGCCTGGCGCAGGCGGGTGCCGCAGCCGGCCACAGTCTCGAGATCGCTCACAGTCTGGTCATCAATCACAATGCATCAACCCTGGAGTTAGGAGCCCGCGTCCTGCGGAAATTCCTGTCGAATCCGCTGAAGATAGCGATCAGATGCTGCCTGATCACCCAGCCGCGCCTCGATTTCAGACGCAAGTTGTAACACGGAACGCGTGGCCGGTGCAGCCGCAATCCTACGTTCGGCGAAGGCGCGGGCCTCCATGAACTGGCCGCGACGGAAGCTCAGCTGGGCCATTGCCTCCAGCGCGACCGGGTTGCCAGGCACCTGGGACAGGGCGGCACGCAGGTTGCGTTCGGCGCGATCAAGCTGGCCAGCGTCCAACGCGCAACCACCGGCATTGGCCAGGGCAGCGGCGGGCGTGGCGTAGTCCGGGGCAGCCAGGGCACGATCGAACCAGACCAGCGATTCGGCCGAGTGGCCGTGCTGGCACAACCATGCCGCGTAATTGTTGAGCACGTCACCGCGTTTCGGCGCCAGCTCCGCAGCGCGGCGGAAACCATCCCCCGCCTGCTGCTCGCGCCCCCTGCGGTCTTCGACTCCGGCCAGCAGCATCACCGCATCCACCCCGTTGGGCTGGAGCTTCAGCGCACGGCGCACCTTGCGCTCGGCCTCGTCCAGATTGCCCACCTGCATGTCGCGGGCGGCCAGCGCCAGCAGATCCTCGTAGTGGAACTTCTGGCGTACGCCCGGCGCATCGCGGACGGTGTGGATCGGCGCGACCCCGCCCGGGCCGATCGGAATCTCACTTGTGGTCGTGCAACCGCCCGCTGCCAGTGCCAGCGCGCCTGCGAACAGGGCCACCGGCAGGCGATCAGGCCGCCGCATCGCTCCCCTTCCCTGCCTGCAACGTCTTGTTGAACTCTGCCTGGCGGCGGGTGCGATCCATCACCTGGCCCTTGAGCTGGCCACAGGCAGCGTCGATGTCGTCGCCACGGGTCCGTCGGACCATGGTCAGCACCTTCGCGTCGAGCAGGATCTTCTGGAAGGCACGGATATGCGCTTCTTCGGAACGCTCGTAGCGCGTCCCCGGGAACGGATTGAACGGAATCAGGTTGACCTTGCCCGAGTGCGACGCCTGCACGGCATTGTCGAACTGGCGCATCAGCCGCGCCAGCTGCCGGGCATGCTCGGGCTGGTCGTTGATGCCCTTCATCAGGGTGTATTCAAAGGTCACCGACTCGCGGCGCTTGTTGGCGCGCAGGTAGCGTGCGCACGATGCCATCAGCTCGGCGATCGGGTACTTCTTGTTGAGCGGGACCAGCGTCTCGCGCAGCGCATCGTCGGCCGCGTGCAGCGACACCGCCAGCGACACGTCGCTTTCGGCGGACAGGCGGTCGATCTGCGGCACCAGGCCGGAGGTCGACAGGGTCACGCGCTTGTTGGCCAGGCCGTAGCCCAGGTCGTCGCGCATCACGCTCATGGCGCGCACGACGTTGTCGAAATTCATCAACGGCTCGCCCATGCCCATCATCACCACGTTGGTGAGACGACGCTGCTTGTGCGGGATGTTGCCCAGATGACGCGCAGCGACCCACACCTGGCCGATGATCTCGGCAGTGGAGAGGTTGCGGTTGAAGCCCTGGGTGGCGGTTGAACAGAACGTGCAGTTCAGCGCGCAGCCCACCTGCGAGGACACGCACAGGGTGCCGCGGTTCTTGTCCGGAATGTAGACGGCCTCGATGGCGTTCTTGCCATCGGTGCCCATCGCCAGCAGCCACTTGTGGGTGCCGTCGGCGGAGGGCTTGTCGAACACGATGTTGGGGACGCGGACCTCGGCGTGCTGGTGCAGCTTGGCGCGCAGCGCCTTGCCCAGGTCGGTCATCTCATCGAAATCGGTGACGTAGTGATGGTGGATCCACTTCATCACCTGATGGGCGCGGTAGCGCGCTTCGCCGAGAGTCTCGGCGAAGAAGCGCTCCAGACCCTCGCGATCGAGGTCGAGCAGATTCTGCTTTGCCACAACCGGACCCGCAACGAGTACGGAAGGGATGGCGGTTGGCTGTACGACCTCGTTCACGGCATCACTCTCAGCGCGAAACGACTTCGGTGGCGGCGAAGAAGTAGGCGATTTCGATCGCGGCGTTCTCGACCGAGTCCGAGCCGTGGGCGGCGTTGGCATCGATGGATTCGGCGAAGTCGGCGCGGATGGTGCCCGCAGCGGCTTCCTTCGGGTTGGTGGCGCCCAGCAGGTCGCGGTGGGCCAGGACGGCGTTCTCGCCTTCCAGGGCCTGGATCATCACCGGGCCGGAGATCATGAACTCGACCAGTGCGTTGAAGAACGGACGCTCGCGGTGCACGGCGTAGAAGCCTTCGGCTTCACGGCGCGACAGCTGCTTGTACTTGGCGGCCACGACCTTCAGGCCAGCCTTTTCAAAGCGGGCGTAGATTTCGCCGATGACGTTCTTGGCAACGGCGTCCGGCTTGACGATCGAAAGGGTGCGCTCCAGCGCCATGGGATGTCTCCAATGGAATCGGGCCGCTGATGGCCCGAAGGGTAACAAAAAAAAAGCCGCGTCGAAACGCGGGCTTAGCCTGATAAACGTGCGCGGATTGTAAAAGATCCCACTCAGTAGTGCCAGCCCATGGCTGGCAGGCCTCATGCCGGTCGTTTCGGGCCTGGGGCTCCCATTCAGGATTGCGAGCTGCCAGCCATGGGCTGGCACTACTGAATCCCCTGTAACCGCCCAGGCATTTTTGCTGCACTGCAAAATGCCATACGCTACCGTCTGGTTCTAGTATCAAACAATCGTTTGATTAAGGTCCGCCCGCCCGATGGCCAAGCCCGCCCACTTCTCGACCAAGGACCGGATCCTCGGCGCCGCCGAGGAGCTGTTCGCCCAGCACGGCTTTGCCGGCACCTCGCTGCGCCAGGTCACCAGCCAGGCCGACGTCAACATCGCTGCGGTGAACTACCACTTCGGCTCCAAGGAAAACCTGGTCAACGAGGTGTTCCGCCGCCGCATGGACGAGATGACCGGCGCCCGCCTGGCCCAGCTCGAGCGCGCCCGCAACGAACACCCCGGGCAACTGCGGCCGGTGCTGGCCGCCTTCGTCGAGCCGGCCCTGGCGCTGGCCCAGGACCGCCAGAACGGCGGCGCCTTCGTCCGCGTGATCGCCCGTGCCTACGCTGAAAAGAACGACAACCTGCGCAAGTTCCTGTCCGACCACTATGGCCACGTGCTGCGTGAGTTCGGCAAGGCGATTGCCACCTGCGTGCCCAGCCTGAGCAAAGAGGAGCTCTATTGGCGCCTGGATTTCCTGGCCGGCTCGCTGACCTATGCCATGGCCGATTTCGGGCTGATCAAGCGACCCGCCGGTGTCACCGAAACGGCGCATCGTGCCCATGCCGCGCATGAACTGATCCATTTCGCCGAGGCCGGATTCCGCGCCGCCGCCCGCAGCGGCAGCACCCTGCCCGCCTCCATTGATTCCACCCAGTAACTGCTGACCAACAAAGGCCCTACACCATGTCCAATTCCCTGCTAGTCCGCCGCGCCGCCGTGCTGGGTGCCGGCGTCATGGGTGCCCAGATCGCCGCCCACCTCACCAATGCCGGCGTCGACACCGTGCTGTTCGACCTGCCCGCAAAGGAAGGTCCGGCCGATGGCATCGTGCTGAAGTCGATCGCCAACCTCGGCAAGCTGAGCCCGGCACCGCTGGCCAGCAAGTCGCTGGCCGAGGCCATTACCCCGGCCAACTACGAGACCGGCCTGGAACAGCTGAAGGACTGCGACCTGATCATCGAGGCCATCGCCGAGCGCATGGACTGGAAGCAGGACCTGTACAAGAAGATCGCCCCGTTCGTGGCTGACCACGCGGTGCTGGCCTCCAACACCTCGGGCCTGGGCATCAACAAGCTGGCCGACGTGCTGCCGGAACAGCTGCGCCACCGCTTCTGCGGCGTGCATTTCTTCAATCCGCCGCGCTATATGCACCTGGCCGAACTGATTCCGGCCACCACCACCGACGCCAGCGTGCTGGAAGGCCTGGAAGCGTTCCTGGTCACCACCCTGGGCAAGGGCGTGGTGTACGCCAAGGACACCCCGAACTTCATCGGCAACCGCATCGGCGTGTTCTCGATCCTGTCCACCATCCACCACACCCAGCAGTTCGGCCTGGGCTTTGATGAAGTGGACGGCCTGACCGGCCCGCTGGTCGGCCGCCCGAAGTCGGCCACCTACCGCACCTCCGACGTGGTCGGCCTGGACACCATGGCCCACGTCATCAAGACCATGGGCGACACCCTGCCCAACGACCCGTGGCATGAATTCTTCAAGTCGCCGAAGTGGCTGGATGCGTTGATTGCCAAGGGTGCACTGGGCCAGAAGACCGGCGCCGGCATCTTCCGCAAGGTCGGCAAGGACATCGTGGTGCTGGACCTGGAAAAGCAGGACTACCGTCCGGCTGACCGCGCCGCCGCACCGGAAGTGGTCGAGATCCTGAAGATCAAGAACCCGGCCGAGAAGTTCGCCAAGCTGCGCGAGAGCCAGCATCCGCAGGCGCAGTTCCTGTGGGCGACCTTCCGCGATCTGTTCCACTACAGCGCCTACCACCTGGCCGACATCGCCGAGACCGCGCGCGACGTCGACCTGGCCATCCGCTGGGGCTACGGCTGGTCGCTGGGCCCGTTCGAAACCTGGCAGGCCGCCGGCTGGAAGCAGGTCGCACAGTGGATCGCCGATGACATCGTCGCCGGCAAGAGCATGAGCAACGCCCCGCTGCCGGATTGGGTGTTCGATGGCCGCGACGGTGTGCACGCCGCCGAGGGCAGCTACAGCCCGTCGCGCAACGCCAAGCTGCCGCGTTCGTCGCTGCCGGTGTACCAGCGCCAGCGCTTCCCCGATCCGCTGCTGGGCGAGAAGTTCGCCCCGGGCGAGACCGTGTTCGAGAACGACGGCCTGCGCATGTGGCACGACGGTGATGGCATCGCCGTGGTCAGCTTCAAGACCAAGATGAACACCGTGTCCGACCACGTGCTGGACGGCCTGCAGGAGTGCGTCACGCGCGCCGAGAAGGACTTCCAGGGCCTGGTGATCTGGCAGCAGAAGGAGCCCTTCTCCGCCGGTGCCGACCTGGCCGGCGCGCTCGGCCTGCTGCAGGCCGGCAAGGTCGACCAGTTCGAGGAAATGGTGCACAACTTCCAGCGCACCAGCCAACGCATCAAGTACTCGCTGGTGCCGGTGGTGGCTGCGGTGCGTGGCCTGGCCCTGGGTGGCGGCTGCGAATTCCAGATGCACAGCGCCAAGACCGTGGCCTTCCTGGAAAGCTACATCGGCCTGGTCGAGGCCGGCGTCGGCCTGCTGCCGGCCGGTGGCGGCCTGAAGGAACTGGCCGTGCGCGCCTCGCAGGCCGCTGGCCCGGGCGGTGACGTGTTCGCCGAACTGAAGAAGACCTTCGAGACCGTGGCGATGGCCAAGGTGTCCAACTCGGCGGTCAACGCCCAGGAACTGGGCCTGCTGCGCAGCACCGACAAGGTGGTGTTCAACAGCTACGAGGCGCTGTACATCGCCAAGGCCGAAGCGCGTGCGCTGGCCGAAGCGGGCTACCGTCCGCCGCTGCCGGCACGCCGCATCCAGGTGGCCGGTGACGTCGGCATCGCGACCTTCAAGATGATGCTGGTCAACATGCTGGAAGGCCGCTTCATCAGCCCGTACGACTACGAGATCGCCGAGCGCATCGCCACCGTACTGTGCGGCGGCAAGGTCGACCGCGGCACCCTGGTCGACGAAGAGTGGCTGCTGACCCTGGAGCGCAAGCACTTCGTCGAACTGGCCCAGCAGGAAAAGACCCAGGCCCGCATCGCGCACATGCTCAAGACCGGCAAGCCGCTGCGGAACTGATTGCCCCTCCCTGCTTTTGGTGGGTGCCGACCGTTGGTCGGCACTCCGGCTAAAAAATTCAAGAGATCACTGCAATGACCAAGCAAATCCAGGACGCCTACATCGTCGCCGCCACCCGTACCCCGGTTGGCAAGGCGCCCAAGGGCATGTTCCGCAACACCCGCCCCGACGACATGCTCGCCCACGTGCTGCGCAGCGTCGTCGCACAGGCGCCGGGCGTGGACGTCAACCGCATCGATGACGCGATCATCGGCTGTGCGATGCCGGAAGCCGAGCAGGGCATGAACGTCGCCCGCATCGGCGTGCTGCTGGCCGGCCTGCCGAACACCATCGCCGCGCAGACCGTGAACCGCTTCTGCTCCTCCGGCCTGCAGGCCGTGGCGCAGGCGGCCGACGCCATCCGCCTTGGCAATGCCGACCTGATGCTGGCCGGCGGCACCGAATCGATGTCGATGGTGCCGATGATGGGCAACAAGATCGCGATGGCCCCGAGCGTGTTCGACAACGACCACGTCGCCATCGCCTACGGCATGGGCATCACCGCCGAGAAGGTCGCTGAAGAATGGAAGGTCTCGCGCGAAGACCAGGACGCGTTCGCCCTGGCCTCGCACCAGAAGGCCATGGCCGCCATCCAGAATGGCGACTTCAAGGACGAGATCAGCCCGTACGAGATCATCTCGCACCAGCCCGACCTGGCCGACGGCAAGCGCATCATCACCCGCAACAAGGTGGCCGACACCGACGAAGGCCCGCGTCCGGATTCCTCCGCTGAAGGCCTGGCCAAGCTGCGCCCGGTGTTCCGCAACGGCCAGTTCGGCGGCACCGTCACTGCCGGCAACTCCTCGCAGATGAGCGATGGCGCCGGCGCGGTGCTGCTGGCATCGGAACAGGCGATCAAGGATTACGGCCTGACCCCGCTGGCCCGTTTCGTCAGCTTCTCGGTGGCCGGCGTGCGCCCGGAAGTGATGGGCATCGGCCCGATCGCCGCGATTCCGAAGGCGCTGAAGCAGGCCGGCCTGACCCAGGACCAGCTGGACTGGATCGAGCTCAACGAAGCCTTCGCGGCACAGTCGCTGGCGGTGATCCGCGATTGCGGCCTGGACCCGAGCAAGGTCAACCCGCTGGGCGGCGCGATCGCCCTGGGCCACCCGCTGGGTGCGACCGGCGCAATCCGTACCGCGACCCTGCTGCACGGCCTGCGTCGTCGCCAGCAGAAGTACGGCATGGTGACGATGTGCATCGGCACCGGCATGGGCGCGGCGGGCATTTTCGAGGCGCTGTAAGGTTCAAGGCGTTGCCGGCTGATTGCTGGCTGTGGGGCCCGGGTGGGTGAGACTGCCCGGGACACGCCGCAAGTACATCCCTGTAGGCTTGGCAGCGGCATCCATGCCGCTGACAGTCCCGGTCAGCCTCACCCACCCGGACCACCCAACATTCCGCGCGGCGGAGGGGTGAGCAAAGGCAGTAGATCCACGCCATGCGTGGATGCTTTCCACGATGGGGTCAGAGCCACAAAAAAGGCAGCCAATGGCTGCCTTTCTGCTTTTGCTTCTGCCGTTGATTCCGCCCTACCCGTCCGCGCCCGCAGGAAACCAGGCTGGCGGGACGGGTGGGGCTTTGCAGGACCGTTGGCGCCATGAATGGCGCCATCGAGCCCCCATGGACGGGTTTACGGCGTGTCCTGCAAAGGCCCACCCGTCCCGCCCATCACGTATCAATCAAAGCGCAAACGGAACGCTCGAAAAACCTTACTCCGCCAGCATCGCCGTCAACTTCTCCCGCGCCGGACCAGCCAGCTTCGGGTTGTCCAGCGCAAAACGAATCGTCGCCTCGACCAGCCCCAGATGGGTGCCGCAGTCGAAACGGGTGCCTTCGAAACGATAGGCATCGACCTCGTCGGTCTTCAGCAGTTCAGCGATCGCATCGGTCAGCTGGATTTCGCCGCCGGCACCGGTCCGGGTCTGCTCAAGCAGCTCGAAGATCTTCGGGCTCAGCACGTAGCGGCCGACGACCGCCAGATCGCTCGGCGCGTCTTCCGGCTTCGGCTTCTCCACGATCTGCGAGATACGCCCCTTGCGGCCATCGAACGCCTCGGTGGCGACGATGCCGTAACTGGCCGTCTTGTCGTGTGGCACGTCTTCCACAGCGATGACGCTGGCGCCGCTGGCCTCGTTGAGGTCGGCCATCTGCTTCAGTGCACCCGCGCCGCGGTTCCAGATCAGATCATCCGGCAACAGCACAGCAAACGGCTCGTCACCGATGACCGCCTTGGCGCACAGCACCGCGTGGCCCAGGCCCAGAGCCTCGGCCTGGGTGACGAAGATCGCGCGCACGCCTTCCGGCAGCACATGGCGGATCAATTCGAGCTGCTCGTGCTTGCCCGCGCGCTCGAGCTTCTGCTCCAGCTCGTAGGCCTTGTCGAAATAGTCGGCGACAGCGTGCTTGTAGCGATTGGTGATGAACACCAGGGTGTCACAGCCCGCTTCGATCGCCTCATCCACGGCGTACTGGATCAGCGGCCGATCGATGATCGGCAGCATCTCCTTTGGCACCGTCTTGGTCGCCGGAAGAAAACGCGTGCCCAGACCTGCTACTGGAAATACTGCCTTGCGAATGCGCTTGCTCATTGGTGCCTGCTGGCCTCACGTGCCGGAAAGGGCACAACCTTAGCGGAAGAAATGTAAGCATCCTGTTCGATTGGCGAGAATTCCGGCATGGTCGCGAACAGGATTTCCTGGATCGTATCGATGTCGTACCTGGCAATCGCCTCGCGCAGCTTGGGCACGTTGCCCAGCACGACGTCACGCGAGAACGCACGTACGCCGGCTTCCAGGATCTTCGGGTGCGCGGTCGGCCGGTAGTCCTCGTCGGAATAGAACAGCGTCTCGTGCAGCTTCTCGCCCGGGCGCATGCCGGTGTAGATGATCGGGATGTCCTTGTAGGGCTGCTTGCCCGCCAGGCGGATCATCTGTTCGGCCAGCACCCGGATCGGCACGGGCTCGCCCATGTCCAAGGTATAGATCGCCCCGTGCGACGCCGACGCGGCCGCCTGCAGGATCAGCTGGCAGGCCTCGGGAATGGTCATGAAATAGCGGCTGACCTCCGGGTCGGTCACCGTAACCGGGCCGCCCTTGAGGATCTGCTCGCGGAACAACGGCACCACGCTGCCGGCCGACGCCAGCACGTTGCCGAAGCGCACGGTCACGAAACGGGTGTGCGTGGACTTCTGGTCCAGGCTCTGGCAGATCATCTCCGCATAGCGCTTGCTGGCGCCCAGCGCATTGACCGGGTCCACCGCCTTGTCGGTCGAAATGAACACAAAGTGCTCGACGCGGGCTTCCAGGCAGGCGCGGGCCACGTTCTCGGTGGCCAGGATGTTGTTGCGCACGGCTTCGCGCAGCTGACGCTCCAGCACCGGCACATGCTTGTAGGCGGCCGCATGGAAGGCGGTGTCGACCGGGTGCAGCGACAGCGCATGACGGATCACCGCAGGGTCGCCACAGTCACCGAGCACGGCTTCGATCTCGACATCGGGGAAGCTGCGGCGCAGCTCGCCCTCGATGGTCAACAGCAGCAGCTCACTGATCTCCAGCAGCACGATACGACCGGCACCATGGCGCGCGCACTGGCGACACAACTCGGACCCGATCGAGCCACCGGCACCGGTGACCATCACCGTGCGCCCACCCAACCAGCCGCGGATGAGGTTCCAGTCCGGCATGATCGGCTTGCGCCCAAGCAGGTCTTCGATGGCCACTTCCTTCAACTGGCCCGGCAGCGACTGACCCTGCAGGATGTCGCTGAGCTTGGGCACCGTGCGGAACGGAATGCCGGTGCTCTCGCAGATGGCCACCACGCGCTGCATGCCTACGGCATCCAGCGAGGGCATGGCGATCACCAGCAGCTTGGCCGCGGTCTCCCGGGCCACCGCCGGTGCGTCGTCCAGCGTGCCCAGGATCGGCAGGCTCTGCAGCTTGGCGCCACGCAGGTGCGGTGCATCATCGAGCAGGCCGACCGGCTCGAAATTGCCGGATCGGCGCAGGTCGCGCACCAGGGTTTCAGCGGCTTGGCCGGCGCCAAGAATCAGCACGCGGCGCGCGGACGAATCGGACTGCAGCGACTGGTAGTCCTTCCACGCCCGGTACAACAGGCGCGGCGCGCCCAGCAGTGCCGACAGTGCGAACGGATAGATCACCAGCACCGACATCGGCACGCCGTTGAAGCGCTTCCAGGCCAGCACCAGAACAATGGCGATCAGGCCGATGAAGCTGGCCTTGAAGATGTTCAGCAGGTCGCTGACGCTGGCAAAGCGCCACAGCCCGCGATAGAGGCCGATACGCCAGAACACCAGGCCCTGCAGCGCCAGCACCAGCGTGGTGTCCACGTTCCACAGCGGCAATGCGGGAGCGTCGGCAAGGATCGAGTAACGACCTGCATGCAGCAGCTGCCAACAGGCCCATACCATGAACAAGTCGTGGCAGACGATGGCCGTACGCGGCATCAGACCGAGGATTCTGTCCCGCCAGGGTGAAGACATAGATCGAGTAATTCCTTATCGGTGGCGCAATCCATTGCGCAGGAGGAGCCACAGCAGGGTCAACGCGGCAAACCACGCGACCGCTACGGCAGCCTCCCACCTCGGCTGCAAATTGGTGCAGATATTGAACACTGTAATACTGAACAGGCCCAAAACAAAGTACATCCCTGTCACCTGGGCATGGCTGGCTCCTGCCTGGACCGCGCGCTGGTAGACGTGCTGGGTGTGGGGTTCCATCCAGCGTTGCCCGGAAAGCATGCGCGCCAACAGCGTGAAGCCCGCGTCCACAAGGAAGGCGGACAACGGCAGCAGCAGCAGGATCCAGTTGACGTCGGTGTGCACTGCAGCGACGGCCAGCACCACTGCCACGGCATAGCCCAGCGCGCCACTACCGACATCACCCATGAAGATCCGCGCCTGCGGAAAGTTGAATGGCAGAAAACCCAGGCACGCCAGGCCAAGCACGATGGCCACCAGCGAATAGGGCCAGGGCAGCACCATCGCGAAGCCCAGCGCAACGATGACTGCCTGGCTGCTGGCAATCCCGTTGATCCCATCCATGAAGTTCCAGATGTTGATCAGCGAGGCGGTGAAGAACAGCACCAGCAGGCTCAGCAGCCAGCTGCCCCCGTGCATCTTGACCAGTCCCGCCAGCAAGGCGGCGGCGAGGAAATGCACCAGCAACCGGCGCATGGCCGGCAGCGGCCGATGGTCATCCCACCAGCCAATGCCGGCAACCAGCGCCAGGCCAAGGCTGGCGACAGCCAGGCTGGCTGCAGCGTCCGGCCAGACGCAAGCGGCCACGGCTGCCGCAACCAGCAGACTGATCACGATGGCGATACCGCCACCGCGCGGGGTGGCGACGCTGTGGCTGCGGCGCTCGCCGGGCTGGTCCAGCAACTGCCTGCGCAGGGCGTACACGCGTGCCGCCCAGGTCAATGCCGCGCTGAGCAGGGCCAGGCCCAGCAGCGCGGCCATCACAAGCCACGGCATGGTTCAGAGCACCGCGTAATTCAACAGCGGCTTGACCGTGCCCCACTCCTTGCAGCTGGGGCATTGCCAGTGGTGGGTACGCGCGCCGAATCCGCAGCGGGTGCAGCGGTAGGCCGGATTGCGCACCAGCAACTGGTCGGTGATGTGCTTGAGGTCGTGCAGGGTCGCGGTGGAATCTGCGCCCTCGGCCAAGGTGAGGTCGATCAGTGCCGATTCGCCACGCACCGACGGGCGATCCTTGAGCTGGCGGCCAAGATAGGCGCGGGCAGGTGCGACACCCTCCTGCTCTTCCATCAGGCGGGTCAGCGCCAGCACCGGGGCGATGCCGCGGTAGTGCTCGGTCATCTCGGACAGGAAGGCGCGCGCGCCGCCCAGGTCACCGACCTTGCGGTAGTTTTCCATCAGCGCCGGCAGCACTTCCGGCAGGTACTCCGGATCGTTGCGGGCAGCACGCTCGAAGGCACGCACGGCGGCCTCGGCGTTGCCTGCATCGGTTTCCAGGCGGCCCTCGATGATGCCGGCACGGACCGACATGGCATCGGCCTGGTAGGCGCGGGCAATGGCCGCCCTCGCCTCTTCCAGCTTGCCCGCGCCACGGAAGCGCTCGGCGAGCTCGCATTCGAACTGCCCGATCAGCTTGCCCATCGGCTCGCCGGTGACATCTTCGAAGCGGGTAGCGTTGTCGATCGCCTTTTCCCAGTCACGCTCGGCCTGGTAGATGCCGATCAGGTGCTTGAGCGCCTGCGGTGCGCGCTGGTCCAGCTGCGCCAGCTCGGTGAACACCGTTTCGGCACGGTCCAGCAGACCGGACTTCATGTAGTCCTCGCCCAGCGCCAGCAGGGCCTGCACGCGCTGCGCGTCGCTCAGGTCCTGGCGGTTGACCAGGCCCTGGTGCAGACGGATCGCGCGGTCCACTTCGCCACGGCGGCGGAACAGATGGCCCAACGCGACCTGGGTCTCGAAGGTTTCCTTGTCCAGCTCGGCGATGTGCAGGAACAGTTCGATGGCCTTGTCCGGCTGCTCGTTGAGCAGATAGTTCAGGCCACGGAAGTAGGTGCTGGACAGGTGGCTGACCTGGTTGTCACCGTGGCGTTGACCGCCGCGGCGTCCGATCACCCAGCCGGCCAGGGCCGCCAACGGAAGACAGAGGAAGAACCAGAACCACTCGGAAACGAATTCCATCTTCGATCAACGTCCATCAAACGATTGGGAGGGGGCCACCGGCGCCGACGGTGCAGCCGCCGACTTGTTGGCACGTCGCAGCTGGCTGTAGAGCGGAATGACCACGCTTACCAGCACCAGGCCAGCACCGACCACGACACCGATCAGCAGGGCGGCAATCAGCGCCACGCCGACGGACGTGTTCAATTGGGTAAACAGCAGGTTGATCGACATGGCCGTCATGTTGACCGCACCGATGATCAGACCAAGGATCAGAACCGCCAGCAGGACCAGCAGACGAAAAACTTTCATGCGACAGCTCCATTGGCAGGAGGCCGTAGCTTATCCGACTCGTGGTGGGATTCGCACGAAGTCGCGCGACGGACGGCTCAGGCCGGATCTGCGTCCAGCGGCAGCACACTGCTGACCCGCTCGCGCAATTCCTTGCCTGGCTTGAAATGAGGGACATGCTTGCCCGGCAGGGCAACCGATTCGCCGGTCTTCGGGTTGCGACCCAGGCGCGGCGGGCGGTAGTGCAGCGAAAAGCTGCCAAAGCCGCGGATCTCGATGCGATCGCCGGCCGACAGTGAGCCCCCCATCATTTCCAGCAATGACTTGACCGCCAGATCGACATCATCGGCCTTCAGGTGCGCCTGACGGCGCGCGAGGATTTCGATCAGTTCGGATTTGGTCATTACCGGCTCACATCAGGGGCATCTCAGCCTGAAACGGCCCGGGCAGTGCCCGGGCCGTCCAGGAAACAACGAACAGCGTAAGGCCGATATTACTCGGACTTGTTGCCGTTCAGCTGTGCACGCAGCAGCGCGCCCAGCTGGGTGGTGCCGCTGGAAGCCGAAGAGGACTGGTATTCCTCCAGCACTTCGCGCATTTCAGCGTCGTCCTTGGCCTTGATCGACAGCTGCAGGGTACGACCCTTGCGATCCATGCCCACGAACTTGGCTTCAACCTTGTCGCCGACCTTCAGGTGCTGGGTCGCGTCGTCCACACGCTCGTTGGCGATGTCGCGAGCTGCAACATAACCTTCGATGCCGTCGGACAGCTCGATGATCGCGCCCTTGGCGTCGACTTCCTTCACCACGCCTTCGACCTTGGAGCCCTTCGGATTGGTCGCCATGTACTGGCCGAACGGATCCTGCTCCAGCTGCTTGACGCCCAGCGAGATGCGCTCGCGCTCCGGATCGACGGCCAGGACCACTGCGTCCAGGTTGTCGCCCTTCTTGAAGTTGCGAACGATGTCTTCGCCAGTGGTCGCCCAGCTGATGTCGGACAGGTGAACCAGGCCGTCGATGCCGCCGTCCAGGCCGATGAAGATGCCGAAGTCGGTGATCGACTTGATCTGGCCCGACACCTTGTCACCCTTCTTGTGGGTGGCAGCGAAGGTTTCCCACGGATTGGCGGCAACCTGCTTCATGCCCAGCGAGATGCGGCGACGCTCCTCGTCGACGTCCAGGACCATGACTTCAACTTCGTCACCGACCTGCACAACCTTGGACGGGTTGACGTTCTTGTTGGTCCAATCCATCTCGGAAACGTGCACCAGACCTTCGACGCCCGGCTCGATTTCGACGAATGCGCCGTAATCGGTGACGTTGGAGACCTTGCCGAACACGCGGCTGTTGGCCGGGTAACGACGGGCGATGTTATCCCACGGATCTTCGCCCAGCTGCTTCAGGCCCAGCGAAACGCGGTTGCGCTCGCGGTCGAACTTCAGCACGCGCACGTCCAGCTCGTCGCCGACGTTCACGACTTCGGACGGATGGCGCACGCGCTTCCATGCCATGTCGGTGATGTGCAGCAGGCCGTCGATACCGCCCAGGTCCACGAATGCGCCGTAATCGGTCAGGTTCTTGACGACACCCTTCAGGATCGCGCCTTCCTGCAGCTTGTCCATCAGCTGCTCGCGCTCTTCCGAGTGCTCGCTTTCGACGACAGCGCGGCGCGAGACCACGACGTTGTTGCGCTTGCGGTCAAGCTTGATGAGCTTGAATTCCAGCTCCTTGCCTTCCAGGTAGGCCGGATCGCGCACGGGGCGCACATCGACCAGGGAACCCGGCAGGAAGGCGCGGACATCCTTGATGTCCACGGTGAAACCACCCTTGACCTTGCCGCTGATGCGGCCGGTGATGGTTTCGTTCTTTTCCAACGCTTCTTCCAGCTCGTCCCACACCATCGCGCGCTTGGCCTTCTCGCGCGACAGGACGGTTTCACCGAAGCCGTTCTCGATCGAGTCGAGGGCGACCTTGACGATGTCGCCTTCGGCAACATCGATTTCGCCAGCGTCGTTACGGAACTGTTCGATCGGCACGATGCCTTCCGACTTCAGCCCGGCGTTGATCACCACGACGTCGCCGCGGACTTCAACAACGGTACCGCTGACGATGGCGCCCGGCTTCAGCTTGGCCAGGTTGGCCTGGCTGGCTTCAAACAGTTCGGCAAATGATTCGGTCATTAGATTTACTCTGTTGGACACATGGGTCGGCTGGCTTCCCTTCAGGGAATGGCTGCCGCCCGCCTGTTGGTCGACCCCGGAAATGCAGGTCGTGTGTGGAAGTAGGAAAACCGCCACGCATCATTGCGCGACGGAGCTTTTACAGCACTGCAGATACGCGACCACCGCCGATGCTGCTGGCAGAACTCCCGCGCGAACGGATCAGGCAGCCGGAACCGGAAGCAGATCCATCACTCTGGCAACGACATCTTCGATGCCGATGCCTGTGGTGTCGATGAGGACAGCATCGTCTGCCGGCTTCAGGGGCGCCACGGTACGCTGAGCATCACGGGCGTCGCGGGCCATGATCTCGCGCAGGAGGTCTTCAAAGTTAACAGAAACCCCCTTGTCTTTCAACTGCTTATGCCGGCGCTCGGCGCGCTCCTCGGCACTGGCGGTCAGGAAGACCTTGTAGGGGGCGTCCAGGAAGATGACGGTGCCCATGTCGCGGCCGTCGGCGACCAGCCCCGGCTCCATCCTGAATGCGCGCTGGCGCTCCTTCAGCGCGGCCCGGACCTCGGGAATGGCGGCAATCGCCGACGCCAGCGCCCCGGTGGTCTCCAGCCGCAGCTCGTCGGTGGCATCGGTGCCATTGACCAGGACCCGCATGGCATCGCCCTGCTCGACGAACTGGACATGGGTGTCAAAGGTGCAGCGC
This sequence comes from Stenotrophomonas sp. 14P6.2.3, assembly GCF_057799055.1. Taxonomy (NCBI): domain Bacteria; kingdom Pseudomonadati; phylum Pseudomonadota; class Gammaproteobacteria; order Lysobacterales; family Lysobacteraceae; genus Stenotrophomonas; species Stenotrophomonas sp. 14P6.2.3. Next base: position 45,873 of record NZ_JBYOLA010000004.1, on the reverse strand, counting down.
ACCAGCGCGGAGGCATCGGAGGTGTCAATGTCGGCCCAACTGGCCGCCACGCCGACGGCGCGGTACAGAGCGCCCGAATCCAGGTAGTGCCAGCCCAACCGGCGCGCCACGATGCGGCTGATGGTACCCTTGCCGGCCCCTGATGGGCCGTCGATGGTCAGGACGGGAACGAGTGGATTCATGGGGGTCCTTGCGCGTGTGAAGGGGGCATTCTAGCCCCTGCCAGACGCCCCGCAACGGGCCATTTTTGCAACCACTTGAAACCATGGGGAAAAGCCCGGTAGAATGGCGGGCTTGAACGAGCGTCAACTGCCGATTGTCTTTCGCATATCGCGGCCACGCTCCACCCGAACAACTACTGTTTACGCCGAGGTATGCCATGAAAGTTCTGTCCTCCCTGAAGTCGGCGAAGGCCCGTCACCGTGACTGCAAGGTCGTGCGTCGTCGTGGCAAGATCTTCGTCATCTGCAAGTCGAACCCGCGTTTCAAGGCGCGTCAGCGCTAAGCCCAACGGTCCTTGCGACCGCGGCTGGCCCCACGCGGGGCCGACCCGATGCAAAAAGCCGCCTTCGGGCGGTTTTTTGTTTATGCGGTTTTTTCCCGCCGTTTTTGCTGTAATCGCTGTTCTTGACCACTGGGGAGTAGATCGAGATGACGCGTTACCTGTGCACCCTGGCCGTACTGGCCACCCTGGCTGCCGCCACCCCGGCGCTGGCCGATACCCTGCTTGTCGACCGCGCCCGCGAAAAGCCGGCCGGCGCCCTGCCCGTCCGCGGCCAGAGCATGCAGCAGGTGCAGTCCCAGTTCGGCGCGCCGGCAGAGCAGCTGCAGCCGCGCGGCGGACAGAAACGGCAATGGCCGACCATCCACCGCTGGGTGTACCCGCAGTTCACCGTCTACTTCGAGAAGCAGAAGGTGATCGACGTGGTGGCAAACCAGGCGGATCCGAACGAAATCGGCCCCAAGCCGCCGATCCGTTGACCCCCATGCCCGCCACCGGCGGGCGCGTGTAGCGAGACCATGAACCAGACCCTTCGTTTTCCTGCCGAATGGGAAGCCCAGAGCGGCGTCCTGATTGCCTGGCCCACCGCCGACACCGACTGGGCCGACCGCCTGGGCCAGGTGGAAGAGACCTACATCGCCCTGGTTGCGGCAATCACCCGCTTCCAGCCGGTGCTGATCTGCGTGGCCGACGATGACGTGGAGACCTATGCCGAGATGCGGCTGCGCTCCAACCGCATCGACATGGACAAGGTCCACTTCACCACCGCCGCGTACGACGATACCTGGCTGCGTGATTCGGGCCCGATCACCCTGCGCCGCGCCGATGGCAGCTTCCAGCTGCTGGACTTCCGCTTCACCGGCTGGGGCGGCAAGTTCGATGCCACCCTCGATGACCAGCTGGTCGGCGTGCTCGACCAGGCCGGCGTGTTCAACGACGCGACGGTGCGCAGCATTCCGTTCGCGCTGGAAGGCGGCGGCATCGAGACCGATGGTGAAGGCACCCTGCTGACCACCTGGAAGTGCCTGCACGAGCGCCATCCCGACCGTGACCGCGACAGCCTGAGCGCCGACCTGGCGAACTGGCTGCAGCAGGAGCGCGTGCTGTGGCTGGATCATGGCTACCTGGAAGGCGACGACACCGACGCCCATATCGACACCCTCGCCCGCTTCGCCTCGGCCGACAGCATCGTTTACCAGGCCTGCGACGACGCCAGCGATTCGCACTACGCCGAACTGCAGGCGATGGGTGCCGAGCTGGCCGCACTGCGCACGCGTGACGGCCAGCCGTACCGCCTATTCCCGTTGCCGTGGGCAAAGCCGGTGATCGATGAAGGCCGCCGCCTGGCTGCGTCGTATGCCAACTACCTCATCGTCAACGGCGCGGTGCTGATGCCGGCCTATGGCGACGCGGCCGACGACCTGGCCCGTGATGTGCTGGCACAGGCCCACCCTGACCGCGAGATCGTGCAGGTGCCCTGCCGCTCGCTGATCTGGCAGAACGGCAGCCTGCACTGCATCACCATGCAGCTGCCCGCGGGGCTGTTGAAGGCATAAAGCCACGCGGTAGCGCCGGGCCATGCCCGGCGAGCGCAGCGGCATCTGGAAAATCCGCCGGGCATGGCCCGGCGCTACCGGTTGCGTGCACCATTCAGCAGCCAACACGCTGTCATGCCGCATCCGCGTTAACATGCGGGTTTTCCCCCGCAGGATCGCCCCGCATGAACTCGCGCAGCCCTCTTACCGTCGCCCTGATCCAGGAGCGCAACCACGGTGATGCCGCCGCCAACCTGGCGGTGATCGAAGCGCGTGTTGCCGACGCTGCGGCGCAGGGCGCGAAGCTGGTGCTGCTGCAGGAACTGCACAACGGTCCCTACTTCTGCCAGCACGAATCGGTCGATGAATTCGACCTGGCCGAGCCGATCCCGGGCCCAAGCACCGAGCGCCTGGGCGCGCTGGCGAAGAAGCACGGCGTGGTGCTGGTCGGCTCGCTGTTCGAGCGCCGCGCTGCCGGCCTGTACCACAACACCGCCGTGGTCTTCGAGAAGGACGGCACGTTGCTGGGCAAGTACCGCAAGATGCACATTCCGGACGACCCGGGTTTCTACGAGAAGTTCTACTTCACCCCGGGCGACATCGGCTTCAAACCGATCGACACCTCGGTCGGCCGCCTTGGCGTGCTGGTGTGCTGGGACCAGTGGTACCCGGAAGCGGCGCGCCTGATGGCGCTGGCCGGTGCTGAACTGCTGCTCTACCCCACCGCGATCGGCTGGGATCCGGATGACGTGCAGGACGAGAAGACCCGCCAGCGCGACGCCTGGGTGCTGAGCCACCGTGGCCATGCCGTGGCCAACGGCGTACCGGTGCTCAGCTGCAACCGCGTGGGTCATGAAGCTTCGCCGCTGGGCGCCTCGGGCATCCAGTTCTGGGGCAACAGCCACGTGCTGGGCCCGCAGGGCGAATTCCTGGCCGAGGCCGGCACCGACGCGACGATCCTGATGTGTGAGGTTGACCTGCAACGCAGCGAGCACGTGCGCCGCATCTGGCCGTTCCTGCGCGATCGTCGCATCGACGCCTACGGCGATCTGCTCAAGCGCTACATCGACTGACCCGGAGCCCGCGCATGGCCGTACTCATCCGTGATGCCGGCCCTGCCGACATCGCTGCGATCACCGCGATCTACGCGGTGGAAGTGACCGACTTCGTCAACACCTACGAGTACGAGATTCCCGACCAGGCCGAGATGCTGCGCCGCATGCGCGACATCATCGACCGCGGCTTCCCCTACCTGGTGGCCGAGGTCGACGGCCAGGTTGCCGGCTACGCGTATGCCAACACCTACCGCACGCGCATCGCCTATCAGTGGACCGTTGAGAACTCGGTCTATGTCGATGCACGCTTCCAGGGCCGTGGCGTCGGCACCAGCCTGCTGCAGGCACTGATCGATGCCTGTACCGCGCGCGGCCATCGACAGATGGTGGCGGTGATCGGCGAACCGACCAATACCGCTTCCATCAAGCTGCACGAACGCTTCGGTTTCCAGCTGGTGGGCGTGTTCCGTGGCCTCGGCCGCAAGCACGGCCGCTGGCTGGACACCGTACAGATGCAGCGCGCGCTCGGCGATGGCGCCGATTCCGCTCCTTCCAATGAATGATTCCATGACTGAAACCCTTCCCGAAACCGGCGACGATCTGTTTGCCGGCCAGCCCGTACGCGTGGTCGAACGCGATGGCGTGCGCTACACCCTGCTGGGCACCGCCCACGTCTCCCATGCCAGCGTCGAGGCGGTGGAGAAAGCCATCGACAGCGGCCGTTTCGATGCAGTGGCGGTCGAGCTGGACCCACAGCGCCTGCAGGCGCTGAGCGACCCGGACACGCTGGCCAAACTGGACCTGGTGGAGGTGATCCGCAAGGGCCGCGTCGCGTTGTTCGCGGCCAACCTCGCGTTGTCGGCCTACCAGCGCCGCTTGGCCGAACAGCTCGGCATCGAGCCCGGCGCCGAACTGAAGCGTGCAGTGGAACTGGCGCGCGAGCGCAACCTGCCGGTGCACCTGATCGACCGCGAAGTCGGCCTGACATTCCGCCGCGCTTCGCAGCGACTGGGCTTCTTCGGAAAGCTGAAGCTGGTGGCCGGGCTCGGCGCCGGCCTGTTCTCGTCCGAGGATGTCGGCGAAGACGAGATCGAGAAGCTGAAGCAGGGTGACATGCTGGAATCGAGCTTCGGCGAGTTCGCCAGCGAGAACCCGGCCCTGTACGAAACGATCATCGGCGAGCGCGACCGCTACATGGCGACACGTCTGCGTGAAGCGCATGATCCGCAACAGCGCGAAGTGCTGGCGGTGGTCGGTGCCGGTCACCTGGCCGGCCTGGCGCGTTACCTGGAAACCGATACCGAGGCGCCCGCGCCGTTGCGCGAGCAGCTGGAAGCGGTGCCGAAGAAGCGCAACATCCCGTGGTTCACCCTGGCGATCCTCGCCATCGTGGCCACCGGCATCGGTGTCGGCTTCTATCGTGGTGGATTGGGCGTGGGCACCGAACTGCTGGCGACCTGGGCGATGTATACCGGCGGTCTGGCCGGCCTGGGCTGTCTGGTGGCCGGCAGCCACCCGCTGAGCATCCTCACCGCGATCGTGGTGGCGCCGTTCAAGCCGTTCCGCCTGAGCATCCCCACCGGTGCGTTCTCGGCACTGGTGGAGGCGCGCCTGCGCAAGCCGACCTACGAGGATTTCCTCAAGCTGCGTGATGACGCGCAGTCGTTGAAGGGCTGGTACCGCAACCGCGTCACCCGCGTGGTGCTGACCTTCATGCTGACCAACCTGGGCAGCATGCTGGGCCTGTGGCTGACTGCAGGCAAGGTGTGGAGCAAGGTGGCGGGGTAACGTCTCGCCACGCATGGCTATAGTCGACATTTAAGGAAGGAATACAGCGATGGATGCATACGATGCGCTGATGCGCGATGGTTTCGTGGTGGTGCGCCAGGCCATCGCGCCCGCACTGGTGGAAGACATCAACGAGCGCATCGCGCGCTTCAAGCAGCGCAATCCCAAGTCGGTGTCGCGCAACCTTGACGATCACAAGCGCTTGTATCGGGTTGTCAATCTGCACCTGGTAGTGGATGCGATGACGCGCCTGCTTACCGACAACCCGGCCATCGATGTCTGTGACCGCTTCTTCGGCGAGCCCACCACGCTCTACACCAGCCTCTACTACGAGCGCGGATCGGAACAGTCGTTGCACCGCGATACGCCGGTGTTTTGCACTTCCCCGGGTGAACGCTACATGGGCGTGTGGACGGCACTGGACGCGGTTGATGACAGCAATGGCCCACTGCGCGTGGTTCCGCGCAGCCACCTGCTACCGCCCATCGACGTGCAGGCACTGCGCCGCAAAGTCCTCGGCGACGGGCCGGTCAGCGCGATGTCTCCGGAAGGCTGGACGGCGTATCAGGACGCGGTAGCACGCCAGTGCGAAGATGCTGGCCTGCAACCGGAGGCAGTGCACGTGCAGCCGGGTGACGTGATCGTCTGGCACCCGCAGCTGTTCCATGGCGGCGCCCCGCACCCATCGGCCGGCACGCGTCGCAGCGTGGTCATGCACGTGACACCGAAGTCGATGCCCGTGGGCCACATGGATGTCTTCTATGGCCAGACCCCTCCGGCAGAGAAGGCGCCCTGGCGCTACTACCGGCGTGGTCCACGTGAGATCGCGCGGTTCAGGCATGTCGACTTCGGCCACGAATACACGCGTCGCACCTGGTTCCTGCGCAAGGCCTGACCCGGCCCGCGAACAAAAAAACGGGGGAGACCGCCCCACTACGACCGGTCTCCCCCCACCACAAACACGTTGTGTTGTGCATTACAGCCGGGCAGCGCCCGGCTCTACCCTCTCCAGCCCACGGGCGCGCTGGATCAGGCGCACCACCGCATTGCGCAGGTCATCCAGCACCGCGTAGATGGTCGGCAGGAACAGCAGGCTGACCACGGTCGAGAACGCCAGGCCACCGGCAATCGCACGCGCCATCGGCGAGTACTCCGGCCCGTTGCCGAACATCTGCGTATCGGTCAGCGAGATCGGCACCATCGCCAGGATCGCTGTGCCCATGGTCATCATGATCGGGCGCAGACGCTCGCGCGAGCCTTCGACCAGCGCCTCGGTACGCCCCATCCCGCCCCGGCGCAGATTGTTGATGTGCTCGATCATCACGATGCCGTTGTTCACGACCACGCCCATCAGCACCAGGATGCCGATGAAGGACATGATCCCGAACGAGGTACCGGTGATCCAGAACAGCCAGAACACGCCGAAGATCGAGAACAGCACGCCGCTCATGATCGCCGCCGGGAACAGCAGCGATTCAAACACCGCGGCCATCACCACGTAGATCATCACCAGCGCGATCAGCAGGTTGAACACCATCTGCTGCATCGCCTCGTTGTCATCGCCGTAGTCGCCACCGTCGAAGGTGAAGCCGTAGCCGGCCGGGAAGTTCATCGGTTTGAGCACTGCTTCCATGGCCTTGCGGCCGTCCGGCGCGGTGATCTTCTCGGCCAGGTTGGCCTTGATGGTCAGCGTGGTCTGGCGGTTGGTGCGGCCAATCTGGGTCGCCGATGAACCCACGTCGACACTGACCAGGCTCAACAGCGGCACGCTGCGGCCATCGCCGGTGCGTACGCTGAAGCCCGCCAGGTCTTCGGGGCTGCTCTGTTCGGCACCGGCAAAGCGCACCCACACCGGCACTTCGTTGTCGCCACGACGGAACTCGCGCATCGGCGCACCGCGCAGCGCCAGGCCGACGAAGCTGGCCACCTGCTCGGCATTGAAGCCGAACGCCGCCGCGCGCTCGCGGTCGACGTGCACTTTCAGCTCGCCGCCCTTCTCGCCATTGTCGATACGCACATCGCGCAGCTCGGTGCGCTGTGCCAGCAGCGGCAGCACTTCCTGGCCGATCTCCTGCAGCATCGCGCTGGAGTCGCCGACCAGCTGTACTTGCACGCCCTGGTTGCCGCCACCGCCGCCGCCATCACCGCCCTGGTTGCCGACGAAGTAGTCGGTGCGCGCAGACTTCGGCAGGCCCTTGCGCAGCTCCTCCTGCAGCGCCTTGATGTCCTTGGCGTACTTCTCGTCCAGGGTGACCACGGTCGAACTGCCTTCCTGTTCGCTGTACCAGGAGTAGACCTGCTGCACGTGCAGGCGCTCGCGGTTCTCCTCGACCCAGGCTTCGACGCGCGCCACTTCCTCGGACATCTGCCGGTAGGTGTAGGCGCCCTTCCACATGTAGCCGATGAAGATATCCTTGCCGCCATCACCACCGAACATGTCGATCTTGGTCAGCTTCATCGGTACCAGGCTGACCAGCACCACCAGCAGGATGCCCAGCAGGCTCCAGCCACGATGGCGCAGTGACCAGTCCAGCAGCTGCGCGTATCGACGCTGCAGGCGCGCGATCACGCCGGTCTGCGAATGCACCAGCTTCGGTGTGGCCATGCGTGCGGACAGCATCGGGATCAGGCTGACCGCCACCAGCCAGGAGGCCAGCAGCGAGACCGAGATGGTGATCGCGATCTGCGCCATGAAGATGCTGATGTTGTTGGTTTCGCCGAACAGGTTGGGCACGAACACGATGCAGTGGCACAAGGTGCCGGCGCTGAGCGCGATGGCAACGTTGCGGGTGCCGATGATCGAGGCCAGGCGTGGCTGGTCCGGCAGCCGCTCACGTTCCTGGTAGATGCTCTCGACCACCACCACGGCGTTGTCGACCAGCATGCCCACGGCCAGCAGCAGGCCCATCATGGTCAGGATGTTGAGCGTGACGCCGGCGAAGTACATGAAGCCGAGGGTGATGGTGAAACAGATCGGAATGGCCAGGGTCACCATCAGCGTGGACGGCCAGTGGCGCAGGAAGAAGAACAGCACCGTCACCGACAGGATCAGGCCGACGCCGCCGGCCTCGGCCAGCTCCAGCAGGGACGACGTCACCGCCTTGCCCTGGTTGTCGATCACCTTGATCTGCACATCGCGCATCGAGTCCTGCGCGCGGATCGCTTCAACCTCGGCAAGCGCGCCGCGTGAGACGTCCACCAGGTTGGCGCTGCGCTCCTTGTAGATGTCCAGGCCGACGGCAGGATTGCCATCCAGGCGGCGGCCGTAGCTCATGCGCGCCGGCTTCAGCCGCACGTCGGCAATGTCACCCAGGCGCAGGCCCTTGGCATTGATGACCAGATCACGCATTTCCTGCAGGTCGGTGATCTCACCCACCGGCTGCACGCGCACGCGCTGGCCGTTGTCATCGATCTGCCCGGCCGAGATCGAGAAATTCAGCGTGCGCAGGCGATCACTCAGCTCGTTGATGCTCAGGCCGTGGGCGTTCAGGCGGTTCGGATCAATCGCGATCTCCACCTCGTTCGGCGGCGCACCGGTGATCTCGACCCGGGCCACGCCCGGAATCCGTTCGATACGCCGTTTGAACTCGCGGTCGAGCATGTCGTAGGCGGTGGTCAGGTCGGTGGTACTGGCCAGGCGCACCTTCAGCACCGGTTGGTCGCTGCTGGACCACTTGAACACGTTGTAGCGCTGCACGTCGTCGGGAAGATCGCTGCGGATTGCATCGATGCGCTCACGCGCGTCGGATGCGGCGATGGCGATGTCACGGTCCCAGTCGCTGAACTCGATGAAGATCGACGCGGCTTCGGACGTCGCCGAGGAGCGCATGCGCTTGATCCCGGTCATCGTCGCCAGCGACTCCTCCACCGGGCGGATGATGGTCCGCTCGACTTCTTCCGGGGTGGAGCCGGTATACGGAATCTGCACAAACAGGAACGGTGCGGAGATGTCCGGCAGCGCTTCCAGTGGCAGCCGGAACGAGGCGATCAGTCCGACCACCACCAGCGACACGAAACACATGATGGTGGTGACCGGCCGACGGATGGAGAACTCGGCAATGCTCATGCCGGTTCCTCCGCGCCCGCTGCACTGCCCTCGGCGCCGCGCAGGCCCTCACCGGCATGCTTGCGGCCACGTTCGCGGTAGTAGGCATCACCGCGCCGATCCATCAGGTCGTACACCACCGGGATCACCAGCAGGGTCAACAGCGTCGACACCAGCAGGCCACCGATCACGGTGATCGCCATCGGTGCGCGCACCTCGGCGCCCTCGCCCATTGCCACCGCCAGCGGCAGGAAGCCGAACAGCGTGCACAGCGTGGTCATGATGATCGGCCGCAGGCGCGAGCGGGCGCCTTCCACCAGCGCCTCGTGCTTGGCCACGCCGGCCTCGCGCAGCTGGTTGACCTTGTCGATCAGGATGATCGCGTTCTTGGTGACCAGACCGACCAGCAGGATCAGGCCGATGAACACCACCACCGAGATCGGCTTGCCGGTCAGCATCAGTGCAAGGATCGCGCCCACCAGCGCCAGCGGGATGGTGAACAGGATCACGAACGGATGCAGCAGCGATTCGAACTGCGAGGCCATCACCAGGTAGACCAGGAAGATCGCCAGGCCGAAGGCGAAGATCAGCGACTTCGCTGCCTGTGCCAGCTCCTCACCTTGGCCGCCGATGTGCAGGCCCACGCCCGCGCCCAGCGGCTGTTCGGACACCATCTGCTGCACTTCGCGCATGGCCGCGCCAAGGTCAATGTCGCGCAGGTTGGCCGAGACCACGGCAACCCGGGTCTGGTCGGCGCGATGGATCTCGCTCGGGCCGGTGGTGGCGACCACATCAGCCACTGCGTCCAGGGTGACCGGACGGGTGCTGCCCGGATTGACGATCAACCGGCGGATGCTCTCCACGCTGGCACGATCGGTTTCCTGCGCGCGCACCAGCACGTCGATCTTGCGGTCACGGAAGCTGTAGCGGGTGGCCACATCGCCGCGCACCTTCTTCACCACCACGTCGGCGATCTGCCGCGTGGTCAGGCCCAGTGCACCGGCACGCTCCTGGTCGAAGCGGATCTGGATTTCCGGGAAACCCTCTTCCACGGTCGACTTGACGTCGGCGTAGTGCGCGTTGCCACGCAGCAGCGCCGCCAGGCGCTGGCCCGCCACTTCCAGTGTGGCCATGTCCTGTCCGCGCAGTTCGATCTCCAGCGGCGTGGAGAAGCTGAACAATGCCGGCCGCGCGAAGTCCACCTGCGCACCCGGGTGTTGGCCCATGGTGTCGCGCAGGCGCTCGGTGATCTCCGCTTCGGTCTGCGGGTTGCCGCCGCCTTCCATCACGATGGTCAGCTTGCCGATGTTCTCGCCGCTCTCGGTCGGGCTGGCATCCAGGCGGGTACCGCTGCCGCTGACGCCATACAGCGATGCCACGCCTTCACCCTTGCCGTGTGCCAACTGCAGCTCGCGCACCAGTGCATCGGTCTGCTTCAGCGGCGTGCCGGCCGGCAGCTTGACCGTCATTTCGAAACGGTCCTGCGCCAACTGCGGGATCAGGTCGGCACCGAGCATCGGCACCAATGCCATCGTGCCGACGAACGCCAGTGCAGCCAGGCCCAGCACCTTGCCGGGGTGGGCCAACGCACCTGGCAGCAGCCGCAGGTAGCCACGCTCAGCACCGGCGTATGGCTTCATGGCGATGTCGCTGGCCTTGCGCATCACCGGGCCGACCACTGCAGCCACGCCGCGGCAGAGGCGCACCACCAACCATGCCAGCGCATAGAAACTCCAGCGCATCGTTGCCATCACACCACGACGGCCGAGCGCGACCGGCTTCTGCCAGCGGCTCTGCGGCTGCCACGGCTCAGCCGCGGCTTCTTCCGGGAATGCCAGCGGCGGCCGGCCCTTCAGCGAGCTCAGCATCGGAATCAGGGTCATCGACACCAGCAGCGAGATCGCGATGGCGATCGCCACGGTCAGCGCCTGGTCGCGGAACAGCTGGCCGGCGATGCCGTCGACGAACACCAGCGGCAGGAACACCGCGATGGTGGTCAGGGTGGAAGCAACCACCGCCATGCTTACTTCGCGGGTGCCAGCGATCGCCGCCTGCAGGATGCCCAGGCCGCGTTCGCGCGCCTTGGCGATGCTCTCCAGCACCACGATCGAGTCATCCACCACCAGGCCCGTGGCCAGTGCCAGACCGCCCAGCGACATCACGTTCAAGCTCAGGCCGAGCTGGCCCATGAAGAAGAACGTGGCGATGATCGAGACCGGCAACGACAGGCTGATCACGAACGTGCTCCAGCCATCTCGCAGGAACAGGAAGATGATCAGGATCGCCAGCAGGCCACCGATCACCGCATCTTTCTTGACGTCGGCGATGGCGTGCTCGATGAAGCGCGACTGGTCTTCGATGGTGGTCAGTTCGGCATCGGCCGGGAACGTTGCCTTGATCTGCTCAAGGCGCTTGCGCAGCGCCTCGGCAGTGGCAACGGTATTGGCGTCGCCTTCCTTGTAGATCGCCAGTTCGACCGATTCCTTGCCGCCGAGGCGGATGACCGCTTCGCGTTCCTTGTAGCCCTGGCGCACGGTGGCCACGTCCTTCAGGCGCACCGGCACACCGTTGGCGACCACGCTGGAGGCGCCGCCGGACGAAGCGCTCTGCGCAGCCGACGCAGCAGCAACCGCCGCAGCCGAGCCGGTCGAGGCCGCGATGTTGAACATCTGCTGCAGCGCCGAGTCGGCCGCGCTGCCATTGGATGCCTGGGTGGTGACCAGCAGGTTGCGGATCTCTTCCAGGTCGGCGAACTGGTTGACGGTACGCACCAGGAAGCGCTGCGAGCCCTCCTCCAGACGGCCGCCGGAAATATTGATGTTCTCTTCCTTCAACCGCTTGATGACGGTGTCGATCGGCAGGTTGAGCTGGGCCAGTTTCTGCTGGTCGATGTCGACCTGGATCTCGTCTTCCAGGCCACCGCCGACCTTGACCGCCGCCACGCCGGTGACCGGCTCCAGCTTTTTTTTCAGGTCTTCATCGGCATAGCGACGCAGACCGGTCAGTTCACGGATCGCTTCTTCGTCGGTCGCAGGCGCGGCCTTGGTCGACAGCACCAGGCGCATGATCGGCTCGGTGGAGGGATTGAAGCGCAGCAGCACCGGAGCCTTGGCTTCCAGTGGCAGGTTCAGCGCTTCCATCTTGTCGCGTACTTCCAGACTGGCCTGGTCCATGTTGGTGCCCCAGGCGAACTCGAGCACCACATCACTCTGGCCGGTGCGCGACACCGACTTCAGCTTGCGCAGGTTCTTGACCACGCCCACGGCCTCTTCGACCGGCTGAGTGATCAGGGTTTCCATTTCAGTCGGCGCCGCACCGGTGTACTCGGTGCGCACGGTCAGCGTCGGATAGCTCAGGTCCGGCAGCAGGTTGACCTTGAGGTTGCCCAGCGCAATCAGGCCGAACAGCAGCAGGGTGACCGTGCACATGGCGATGGTGACGCGACGGCGGGTGGCGAACTCCACCAGGCCGCCACGCATGCCTGCGGCGGCGCCGTCGCTCCCTGGCGAGGCACCGTGGTCGTGGCCGGGCGCGGTCATTGCGTGCTCCCGGCCTTCTCTGCCGGCTTGGCCGAGGTGGCTACCGTCTTCGCCTTGGCCTTCGGATCGGCGATCACCTGCACTGCCGTGCCATCGCGCAGGGCGACCTTGCCGGCGGTGACGATCTGGTCGCCAGCGGCCAGGCCCTCACGGATCTCCACCCAGGGCCCTTCGGCGTAGCCAAGCTTGACCGGCACCCGCGCGACCTTGCCCTCGCGCACCCGGAACACCGCCGGCTCACCATCGTCCAGCAGTGCCAGGCGCGGCACCACCAGCGCATCGGCACGCTGGTCGTAGTCGATGCGGATGCGGCCGAACATGCCCGGCTGCAGCGACTGCGCGGCGCCATCGAAGGCACTGACCACACGGAAGGTGCCGCTGCCCGAATCCACTACCGGTGCGATGCGGTCGACGACGCCGGTGAAGGTCTGGCCCGGCAGCGCATCGGCCGACAACGTGACCGGCTGGCCTGCGCGCAACGTCGCCAGCTCACGCTCGGGCACGTTGAGGGTGGCTTCCAGCCGCGAGTTGTCGACGATGCGGAAGATCGGCGTGTTGATCTGCACGAAGTTGCCGGTCTTGATGGACCGTGAGGCGATCACGCCGGAAATCGGTGCGACCACGGTGGTGTACGACAGTTCCAGCGTGGCCAGGCGGTACTGGGCGCGGATGTTTTCCAGGTCGTAGCGCAACTGGTCGACGCTGGCCGCACTGACCAGCTGCTGGCTGACCAGCTTCTGTGCACGCTGATAGTCGTTTTCCAGCTTGCGCATCTGCGCTTCGCTCTGCGCTACGGACAAGCGCGCGCGGTCCGGATCCAGCCGCACCAGCGGCTGCCCCGCGCTGACCCGCTGCCCTTCCTCGACCAGCACCGCCAACGCGACGCCCGACGTCTTGGCAACCACCTGCGATTCGGCGCGCGGCTCCAGTGCTGCGGTTCCGGTGTAGCTGGCGGCCACTGCGCGATGGCTGGCCACGGCCACTTCCACCGGCACTGCGTCGACCTTCTTCTCGTCCTTGGTCTCGGCCGCCTTGGCCTCGTTGTTGGGCCCAGCGGCGCAACCGCTCAGCAGCAGGGAGGTGGAGAGCAGCAGCGCGGCAGCGCAGAGTCCGCTGCGGGGGCCGGGCAGGAAGGTTTGGTGCGACATCGTCAGATCCCTGGAGGATGCGTGGGCAGGTGTGGTAGCAAAGTAATGCACCACTTCACGGCAACACCATATCCCAAAGGTCATGGTGCCTTCACGCCGCCGGTCGGGCCAACCCCATTTCAGCTAGATGAAACCTGAGGCTATACTCGGGTCGTTCCGTACCCCACGCCGGAACGACCAGACCCGAATCCCCGGAAAAGACACCATGCGCCCGCAGCCGCTCGCCGCTTGTCTCGCTCTGGCCGTCCTCCTGCCCCTCGGGGCCGCCGCACAGCCCGCTCCTGCTTCTGCTCCTGCAGCACCCGCCCCGGCACCGGCTACGGCCCCTGTGCCGGCGGCCGCCACGCCCACCGGCAGTTTCGACAATGGCCGTGTGCTGGCCTATACCTGCCAGGGTTGCCACGGCATCACCGGTTACAAGAACGCCTACCCCAGTTACCGGGTACCGAAGATCGGTGGCCAGACCCAGCAGTACCTGACCCAGGCCCTGACCGAGTACCGCCAGGGCAAGCGCCGGCATCCCACGATGCAGGCACAGTCGATGAGTTTCAGCGAACAGGAGATCGCCGATCTCGCTGTTTACCTGTCCACCGTCAAGTAAGGCCCGCCCATGTCGAAAGCCGCGCATCCACTGCGTCACGCCATCGCCCTGTCCGTCGCCCTGCTGCTGGCGGCCTGCTCGCAGTCACAGGTGGAGAACAGCGAGAAATCCGCCGGCGATCCCGGCCATGCCAGCGGCGAGCACGGATCGTCTTCATCCGCTGGCCTGCCTGCCGGGCGTGAAGCCGCCGGTGAGGCCCGCGCCAAGGTCAAGAGCAAGGCCACCAGCCAGAGCTGCATCGATTGCCACGGTGCCGACGGCAATGCGCCGATCGATCCGACCTACCCGAAGCTGGGTGGGCAATACGGCGATTACCTGGCGCACGCGCTGCAGGCCTACCGTGCCGGTGACCGCCAGCACGCGTTGATGACTCCGCAGGCGAAGGACCTGAGCGATCAGGACATCGCCGATCTGGCGGCGTACTTTGGCAGCCGCACGAGCCAGCTGCGGGATCTGCACGGGGTTAAATGACCGCCGGGCCCCCGGTGGGTGCGGAATCAGCTTTGGTGGGTGCGGACCTTGGTCCGCACTGATCCAGACATCCACGCATGGCGTGGATCTACTGAGCCGGGCATGACCCGGCTCTCGCTCAGCCTTCCAGCTCTTCCCAGCGCGCGTACGCGGCATCCAGTTCGGCCTGCACCTTGGCCAGCTGCTGGGTGTGCGCGGTCACTTCGGCGCTGCTGCGCGTGTAGAACGACGGATCGTTCATCGCTGCAGTAAGGCCTTCGACATCGCCTTCGAGCTTTTCGATCGTCTTGGGCAACTGCTCCAGCTCGCGCGCTTCCTTGTAGGCAAGCTTGCGCTTGGGCGCAGCCGGTTCCGCAGCCGCCACCGGCGCAGCGGTAGCGGACTTGGCCGCGGACACCACCGCAGGCGCGGCAGCGACGCTGGCCGCGTAACGCTGCCAGTCGCTGTAGCCGCCCACGTACTCACCGATCACGCCATCGCCTTCCATCACCAGGGTGGATGTCACCACGTTGTCGATGAAGTCACGATCATGGCTGACCAGCAGCAACGTGCCGTTGTATTCGCCCAGCAGCTCTTCCAGCAGCTCCAGGGTTTCCACGTCCAGGTCGTTGGTCGGTTCGTCCATCACCAGCAGGTTGGACGGCTGCGCGAACAGTTTGGCCAGCAGCAGGCGGTTGCGCTCGCCACCGGACAGGCGGGTGATCGGCGCGCGCGCGCGCTCGGGGGTGAACATGAAGTCCTGCAGGTAGGCGTGCACATGCTTGCGCTTGCCGTTGAACTCGAGGAAATCGCGGCCTTCGGCCACGTTCTCGATCGCGCTCCAGTCTTCGCGCAGCACCGCACGGTACTGGTCGAAGTACGCGACCTGCAGGTTGGTACCGGCGTTGACCTCACCCTTCTGCGGCTGCAGTTCGCCCAGCAGCAGCTTCAGCAGCGTGGTCTTGCCACTGCCGTTGGGGCCGATCAGGCCGATGCGGTCGCCGCGCAAAATGGTGGTGGAGAAATCGCGGACCATCGTGCGATCACCGAAGGCGAACGAGATGTCCTTGATGTCGATGACCTTCTTGCCCGAGCTCACGCCCTGGGCCGCTTCCATCTTGACGTTGCCACTGAGGTCGCGGCGCTCCGAACGCTCGTTGCGCATCGCCTTCAGGCGGCGCACGCGGCCTTCGTCACGGGTGCGGCGTGCCTTGATGCCCTGGCGGATCCACACTTCTTCCTGCGCCAGCAGCTTGTCGAACCGTGCGTTTTCCTGCGCCTGCGCATTGAGGCGTTCTTCGCGGCGGCGCTCGTAATTCGCCCAGTCGCCCGGCCAGCTGGTGACCTGGCCGCGATCGATCTCGACGATGCGGGTGGCCAGCGCGCGCAGGAAGCGGCGGTCATGGGTGACGAACACCACGCTGCCGTTCCAGTTCTTGAGGAACATTTCGAGCCAGTCGATGGCTTCGATGTCCAGGTGGTTGGTCGGTTCGTCCAGCAGCAGCAGATCGGGGCTGGAGACCAGCGCGCGACCGAGCAGCACGCGGCGCTTCATGCCGCCGGACAGGCGCGCGAACTCCGCTTCGCCATCGAGGTCGAGCTTGGTCAGGGTCTCGCTGACGCGCTGATCCAGGCCCCAGCCGTTGGCGGCATCGATCTTCGCCTGCACGTTGCCCAGCGCTTCGCCATCGAACACGTCGGCGTGGCTGAGGTGGTGGAATTCGGCGAGCCATTGGCCCAGTTCGCCCAGGCCGTCGGCGACGACGTCGAACACGCTGCCGGCGGCGCCATGCGGCACTTCCTGCTCAAGGCGGGTTACGCGCACGCCCTGCTGCACGCGCACTTCGCCGTCATCGGGCTTGTGGTCGCCGGACAGCAGCTTGAGCAGGGTCGATTTGCCGGCGCCGTTGCGGCCGATCAGGGCAATACGCTCGCCCGGCTCGATCGACAGTTCGGCTTTTTCCAGCAACAGGGGGCCGCCGACGCTGAAGTCGACGTTTTGCAGAGTAATCAGAGGCATCCGACCATTGTAGCGGGTTGCGGGGCTTGGCCGGGCGGCGCCCGGCACCCCCGGTAGTGCCGGCCGCTGGCCGGCAACCTCAACGGCGACAGCCAGAGCCGGTTTCCTGGGGGATGGCGGGGTGGGTCCGGTTGCGGGGGACGCTGCAAGTACGTCCCTGTAAGCTCGGTCGCGCCATCCATGGCGCTCACGCCCCCGCAACCGGACCCACCCCGCCTTCGACAGTTTCCCGAGATCTGTCGGAATGGCATGGCCTGCTCTTGGTGGGTGTCGACCTTGGTCGACACGTAGATCCACGCCATGCGTGGATGATCGCCGCAGGATGAATCGATGGAATCGACTGGATTGCGGCGGACTACTCCACTTCCCCCAACAACGCCTGCAGGCCCGGCAACCATCGCTTGCCGGGGTGGCGTACCAGCCACAGCGTGCGTTGCAGGGCGGGCAATGGCGTTTCAAGGATGCGCAGGCGGCCCAGGGCCAGCGGTTCTTCCAGCGCGTGGCGGGACAGGCAGGCCAGGCCGAGACCGGCGATGGCGGCTTGCTTGATGGCTTCGGTATTGCCCAGCTGCAGCGTCTGCGCGAAGCCGCGCAGATGCGGCAGCAGCGCCTGTTCAACGGCCTCGCGGGTGCCTGAACCGGGTTCGCGCAGCAGCCAACGCGCTGCGCGCAGTTCATCCAGCGACCAGCGCGGAGGCGCATCCGCCGCTGCCACGATCACCAGCGGGTCCTGCTGCCAGGCAGTCACCTGCAGTCCGCGTTCGTGGCATGGGCCTTCGATCAATCCTGCATCCACGTCCAACCGTTGAACGGCCGCCACCACGCCTGCGCTGTTGTCGATGCGCAGATCGACCTCGGCCTGCGGCGCCTGCCGCAGCAGTTCGGCGATACGCGGCGGCAGCAGGTAGTTGCCGATGGTGGTGCTGGCCGCCAGTACCAGCCGCAGTGGTGCGCCTTGGGCCGGGTCACCGCCCGCCGCCAACTGCCGCTCCAGATCGGCGGCATTGACCAGCAGCGCGCGCGCCGGTTCCAGCAATGCCCGGCCGTGGCCGTTCAACGCCAGACGACGGCCTATGCGGTCGAACAGCGGCGTGCCGAAATGCGCCTCCAGTTCCTGCAGCGCGGCGCTGCTGGCCGATTGCGAGAGGGCGATGGCCTGGCCGGCGGCCGTGGTGCTGCCGTGATCGGCGATGGCGACGAAGACCTGCAGCTGGCGGAGGGTCAGGCGCACATTCAACCTGCTGTATAGGTAATTTTCACCAATATTATTCGTTTTACTGGTCACCGATGTGAGCGCACGCTGGCATGGCCTCTCCAGACCCTTCCACTGCCATGAACGCCCCTGCTCTCTCCTCCTGGTCCCTGCCCGCCCTGCGCCAGCGCTGGCAGCCGCGGCTGCCCGGCCTGCTGCTGGTCGGCGTGGTCGCGGCTGCTTCGCTGTATCTGGCCGAGCTGCCCTGGCTGCAGGCGCACGGCCTGAGCGCGCTGACCGTGGCGATCGTCGCTGGCATCGTGGTCGGCAACACGTTCTATCCACGGCTGGCCCCTGCCAGCGCGGCGGGCGTCGGCTTCTCCAAGCATTGGCTGCTGCGCGCCGGCATCGTGCTGTACGGCCTGCGGCTGACCTTCCAGGACATCGGCCACGTCGGCGTCGCCGGCGTGCTGATGGACGTGCTGGTGGTGGCGAGCACCTTCGGCCTGGCCTGCTGGTTGGGCGTGCGGGTGTTCAAGATGGAGCGCGAGGCAGCCATGCTGATCGGTGCCGGCAGTGCCATCTGCGGTGCGGCCGCCGTCATGGCCGCCGAACCGGTGGTGCGCGGTCGCGCCGCGCAGGTAACGGTAGCGGTATCGACGGTGGTGGTGTTTGGAACGGTGGCGATGTTCCTGTATCCCGCGCTGTACACGCTGGTGCAGTCACATGGCTGGCTGGCGATGGACGCGCAGCAGTACGGCCTGTTCACCGGCGCGACCGTGCACGAAGTCGCACAGGTGGTCGCTGCCGGACGCGCGGTAAGCGAGCCGGCCGCCGATACCGCCGTCATCACCAAGATGGTGCGGGTGATGCTGCTGGCACCGTTCCTGATCGCGCTGTCGCTGTGGCTGGCGCGTGGCGGCAAGGCGACGGCGGACGGTGGCAAGGCCCGGATCGTGGTGCCGTGGTTCGCGTTCGGTTTCGTGGCGGTTGCCGGCCTCAATTCGCTGCACCTGCTGCCGGCCGGGCTGCTGGCAGGACTGGTGCAGCTGGATACGGTGCTGCTGGCGATGGCGATGGCCGCACTGGGCCTGACCACCCACGTCTCAGCCCTGCGCCAGGCCGGCCTGAAGCCGCTGCTGCTGGCGCTGATCCTGTTCGGCTGGCTGCTGTTCGGCGGCCTGGCGATCCACCAGGGCGTGCTGGCGGTGCTGGGCTGAGCGACCCTCCCAGCTTGCCTGGACCATCCGCAGGTCGTACAAGAACGTCCCCTGCGCTGCACTGGATGGACGCCATGAGCATCAATGACTTTCCAAACTTCCGCTACCACCCGGACCCGGTTGCGACGGGCAACGTGGGGCCGTCCTCGGCTGCCTGCAGGGTCTGCCAGCAAGCGCGTGGATACGTGTACCTGCGCGATGCCATCCACGCAGGGCGCGAAGATTATTCAGAGCAGATCTGCCCTTGGTGCATTGCCGATGGCCGTGCAGCGTCGGCACTGGATGTGGCATTTGCCTGCAGTCTGGATGTCGACCAAGAAGTGCCCGAAACCGCCTTGGAAGAGCTGTCCCTGCGCACACCAGGCTACGTCAGTTTTCAAGGCGAAAAATGGCTGGCACATTGCAGTGATGTCTGCCGCTTCCTGGGCGACGCCACCATGGAACAGGTGAGTCAGGCCTCGGCAACGACCATCGCGGCATGGTGCGCGGCCAATAGCGCCGACGAAATACTCTGGTCGGAGCTGGTCAGCGACTACGCGCCCGGTGGAGATATCGGCTTCTACACGTTCGAGTGCCTGCACTGCGGCCTGATCCAGTTCCATGTTGACGCGGCCTGAGTCGCCTCCTGCTCCTGTCCAACGTGGATCGTTAGACTTGAGGCATGCCCGCATCTCCCACCCTGCTGCCGATCCCGTTGCGCCTGCTGGATGATCGCTATGGGCCGGGCAATGTCGACGAAGCCGAAGACACGCTGATCGGAATCGTGCAGGCGGTGATGGGCGAGCAGGCGACCTGTTCGTTCGACTTCGATACACAGCACGCCAACCCGTGGTTCCACCAGCTGCTGCTGGAGCCCAGGGCTGCGGGAAAGCCGGCCACCCCGGAGCAGTTGCAGGCGATGGCCGCGCAGCTGGAGGCCCTCGGGCTGGGCTGAGAGGACGTTCGGCCGAGGTGCCGACCAAGGTCGGCCGCTACCGGGCGCCCCCTCAATCGTGAACGACGGCGGGACCGGCCGCGCGCACAGGTACAATGCGCCATGACTGATTTCTCGACCCTGCCGCTGAGCCCGGCCCTGCAGCCCGGCCTGGATGCCCTCGGCTACACCACCCTCACGCCGATCCAGGCACAGAGCCTGCCCGCCATCCTCGATGGCCGCGATGTCATCGCCCAAGCCCCGACCGGCAGCGGCAAGACCGCGGCCTTCGGCCTGGGCCTGCTGCAGTCCATCGACCCCAGCCTGATCCGCGTGCAGGGGCTGGTGCTGTGCCCCACCCGCGAGCTGGCGGACCAGGTGGCCAAGCAGATCCGCAAGCTGGCCACCGGCATCCCCAACCTGAAGCTGCTGCTGCTGACCGGCGGCACGCCGCTGGGCCCGCAGCTGGCGTCGCTGGAAAGCCACGATCCGCACGTGGTGGTCGGCACGCCCGGCCGCGTGCAGGAACTGGCGCGCAAGCGCGCACTGAATCTGGGCGCCGTGCGCACGCTGGTGCTGGACGAAGCCGACCGCATGCTCGACATGGGTTTCGAAGAGCCGATCCGTGAGATCGCCGGCCGTACCCACCGCGATCGCCAGAGCCTGCTGTTCTCGGCCACTTTCCCCGACACCATTCGCGCCATGGCCCGTGACCTGCTGCGCGATGCCGTGGAAGTGACCGTGGAAGGCGCCGATCAGGCGCCGGCCATCCGTCATCTGTTCTGCGAGGTCGAACCAGCGCACCGGCAGAAGGCACTGGCCGGCCTGCTGCTGAAGTACACGCCCGAATCGGCCGTGGTGTTCTGCAACACCCGCAAGGACGTGGACGAAGTGGCCAACTCGCTGCAGCAGTTCGGCTTCTCCGCGCTCGCCCTGCATGGCGACATGGAGCAGCGCGACCGTGAGGAAGTGCTGCTGCGCCTGGCCAACCGCAGCTGCAACGTGCTGGTTGCCAGCGACGTCGCCGCACGCGGGCTGGATGTGGAAGAGCTGGCAGCAGTGATCAACTACGAGCTGCCGACCGACGTCGAGAGTTACCAGCACCGTGTCGGCCGTACTGGTCGTGCCGGCGCCAGTGGCCTGGCGATCAGCCTTGTGGCAGGCCGCGAAAAGAACCGCGCCGACGCCATCGAAGCGCAGCGCGGCGAGCCGCTGGATTGGCAGAAAACACCGCTGGCGACGTCGCGCCCGGCCGAGCTGCCGCAGGCGGCGATGCGCACCCTGCGCATCGATGGCGGCAAGACCGACAAGCTGCGCGCGGGCGACATCCTCGGCGCACTCACCGGCGACGCCGGCCTGTCGGCCAAGTTCATCGGCAAGATCGCGATCTTCCCGACCCGCTCCTACGTAGCAATCGCCCGCGAGCAGGTCAACAAGGCGGTGGCGAAGCTGGAAGCCGGCAAGATCAAGGGCCGACGGTTCCGCGTGCGGATGATGTGATTGAAGGAGCGCTGCCAATCACGGTTGGCAGCGACTTGACCTGGTAGTGGCCAACCTTGGTTGGCCCATCCATGCGGTGCCAACCAAGGTTGGCAGCTACCGGAATCAGAACACCAGTTCGGTGTGCAGCGGCAGATCCGCTTCCCAGCGGCCACGGCCACCCAGGCCGTCCAGCTCGACCAGCACGCCGGCGCCGACTACTTCCACGCCCAGGCGGCGCACCAGCGACAACGCAGCAACCAGCGTGCCGCCGGTTGCCAGCACGTCATCGATGATCGCTACGCGCGCACCTGCGGGCAGCGCGTCGGCATGCACTTCGATGCAGTCGCTGCGGTATTCCAGGGTGTATTCCTCGCGCAGCACCTTGCCCGGCAGCTTGCCCGGCTTGCGCACCGGCACGAAGCCGACGCCCAGTTCCAGCGCCATGGCCGCGCCCAGAATGAAGCCACGCGATTCGATGCCGACCACCGCGTCCAGCTTCTGCCCGCGCCAGCGATCGGCCATCGCTGCGATCGCGCCACGGAAGTCCTCGCTGTGGGCGAGCAGCGGCATGATGTCCTTGAACAGGATGCCCGGCTTGGGGAAGTCGGCGATGTCGCGCAGGCGCGAGGCCCACTGAGGAGCGACGATGGCGTCGGTCATGGCGATTCGGTTGTCTGATGGCGGCATAGGGTACCTGTTCCGGGCGCCGGCTGCCTGTTGAGCGGTTCGGCCGGGCTGCGCCCGGCACCTGCAGAGGCAGCAGCAACAGCCGAAGCAACAGCAACGGCGTGCATTCCGTGGGATGGCGGGGCACTGTGGGTCTGCGGGGGCGCCGTGAATCCGTCCATGGAGGCTTGGTCGCCGCATCCATGCGGCTCACACCCCGCAAACCCACAGTGCCCCGCCTTCGACAGTTTGCCGGTAGCCAGTAGATCCACGCCATGCGTGGATGAATCTCTATCGAAATCGAATATTTCGAGAATTGAACGAAGAGCATCCACGCATGGCGTGGATCTACCGTGTCGACCAAGGTCGACACCTACCCACAGCAGCGGGAATCTGTCGGAGGTGGGGCGGTGTCGGAGTGCGGGGCGTCCTGCCCAACCCCGGTCTTGCCGTGTGCGCAGGAGCGCGCACACGAGCAAGCGGCTGCCAAGCCTACAAGGACGTACTTGCGGCGCCCCCGCACTCCGACACCGCCCCGCCAAACCACGGAATCCAGCTTTTGCTCTGGCTGTTGACCTGGCCTCTGCAGGTGCAGGGCGCAGCCCTGCCAAAACCCATCCTCAGGAACTGCAGGACAGCATTGAACAGCCTGCGCGATTGTCTGCCCACGCTGGGCGCTTGCCGGCGTAATGCTCCAGCCCCGGGCGTTCGGTGTATGGATCACGCAGCACGTCCTGCAGGGCGTGCACACCGCCCAGGTCGCCCTGTTCGGCGCGATCGATCGCTTCCTGTGCCAGCCAGTTGCGCAGCACATACAGCGGGTTGGCTGCGCCCATCTTCGCGAACCGCTCTGGTGCCGGCAGCGGATCGGTACGCAGCCGGGCCGCGTAATCCTGCAGCCACTGCTGCAGAGGCTCCTGCACCGCGTGCTGCAGCTCGGCTTCGTAGAAGACTTCGGCCAGTACTCCCGCATCGGGTGCATTGGCATCGATGCGCATCAGCGCACGCCATGCCAGGGTCATGTCCATGCCACCGTCCTGCATCAGCTGCTGCCAACGCTGGTAGAGCTGCAGATCGGCATCGTCGGCCGCTGCCAGACCCAGCTTGGCCGCCACATCGCGACGGGTGCAGGCGACAAAGGTCGCCTGGTAGGCGGCCAGCCCTGCCTGCAGCGGCTGCACATCGGCGAACAACGGCGACAGCGCCTGTGCCAGACGGCTGAGGTTCCAGTACGCCACCTGCGGCTGGGTGCCGAAACGATAGCGACGCCCCTGCGCATCGGTGGTGTTCGGCGTCCAGTCCGGATCGAAGTCCTCGACCCAGCCATACGGGCCATAGTCCAGGGTCACGCCGAGCACCGAGAGGTTGTCGGTGTTCATCACCCCATGCACGAAACCGACGCGCATCCAGTGCGCGATCATCTCTGCGGTACGCACGGCGATCTGTGCGAACCAGTCGCCATAAAGCGCTTCGCCCTGCCCCTTCAGTTCCGGGAAATCGCGGGCGATGCAGGCGTCGACCATCTGCTTCAGCAGTGCGGTCTCGCCACGTGAAGCGGGCAGTTCAAATGAGCCAAAACGCAGGAACGAGGGCGATACCCGGCAGACGATCGCGCCGGGCTCCGCGCGCGGATGACCGTCATAGAACATGTCGCGCACTACGTCCTCGCCGGTGCCGACCAGCGACAGGGCGCGGGTAGTCGGCACGCCGAGGTGATGCATCGCCTCGCTGCACAGGAATTCGCGGATCGACGAGCGCAGCACCGCACGGCCGTCGGCGCCGCGCGAGTACGGCGTGGGCCCGGCGCCCTTCAACTGCAGTTCCCAGTGCCTGCCATCGGCGCCGATCAACTCGCCCAGCGAGATGGCGCGACCATCACCCAGCTGCCCGGCCCAATGCCCGAACTGATGGCCTCCATAGTTGGCCGCCCACGGCTGCATGCCCGCATACAGCGCGTTGCCAGCGAACACCTGGGCGAAGCCTTCATCATCGACCTGCGCAGGATCGAATCCGAGCATACCGGCCACCTCCGGCGACCAGGCCAGCAGCACCGGCGCTGCAACAGGCGTCGGCATCACCGGCGACCAGGCCGCACCCAGCACTTCGCGCCGGCGCGGGCCGGACTCGGGATCGCCCGGCAGCAGATTCAGCAGGCGGTTGTCGAACTGGGGAGCTGTGGTATCCATGAGCACAGCATGGGGGCGAGGATGGCCGTCCTCAATCGCCGCGCAGGGCCTGCAATGCCCCACCGTGCGCCTCGGCACGCTGGTAGGCCGGACGCTCGCCGATGCGCTTGAGGAAGCCACGCAATGCCGGCTTGTCGTCCAGTCCGCCGCCGCGTGCGGCCGCTGCCTGGATCGGGAAGCTCATCTGGATGTCCGCGGCGGTGAAGCGCTCGCCGGCAAACCACGGGCTTTCGGCCAGGCGCCGCTCCATCCAGTCCAGATGCAGGCGTCGTTGCGGGCCGACGAAACCGCGCTCAGCCTTGTCGGCGATGCTGCGGGCGATCGGCCGCGCGAAGAACGGCATCGGCGCGCTGCGGATGCGGCTCATCACCAAGGTCAGCAGCATCGGCGGCATCGCCGAGCCTTCGGCATAGTGCAGCCAGTAGCGGTAATCGATGCGCTCCTTGCCGTCGGCCGGTACCGGCGACGGCGACAGCTGGCGATGCACGTCGTAACGGTCAGCCAGGTAGTCGAGAATGGCGCCGGATTCGGCGAGGATCAGCTCACCATCCTGCAGCACCGGGGCCTTGCCCAGCGGGTGCACCTGACGCAGTTCCGGCGGCGCCAGCATCGTCTTCGGGTCGCGCGGGTAGCGGCGAAGCTCGTAGTCCAGCTCCAGCTCCTCCAGCATCCACAGCACACGCAGCGAACGGGAGTTTTCCAGATGATGGACGATGCGCATGGGGACGATCCTTGGGGAGGACCGCATCGTACCGTGCCGGGTGCATGCCCTTTGTAGAGCCGGGCCTGGCTCGACGCTGCAAGAAGCCCATAACGAAAAACGCCGGGAGCTTTCGCTCCCGGCGTTCTGGCTACCAAACGGTAGCAGACGGATTAGACCGCCTGCACCTGGTCAGCCTGCATACCCTTCTGACCCTGGACGGCGACGAAGGTAACCTTCTGGCCTTCCTGCAGGGTCTTGAAGCCGGTGCCCTGGATCGCGCGGAAATGCACGAACAGGTCCGGGCCGCTTTCCGGGGTGATGAAGCCGAAGCCCTTGGCGTCGTTGAACCACTTGACAGTGCCGGTCTGACGATCAGACATATTTACTAACTCCTGAAACACATGTTGAAAAAAATCGCAGCCACCGGGTATCGGGGCCGAGACTGAGTTGCAGGCGTTGGTAAAGCGGATCGATGAGCGGATCGTGAGATCAACTGCACCAGGCCACGATTCACGGTGACCCTAGCAAACACAGTGGGCCAGACGATACGCGTGTTTTGAGCAAAAAGCGATAGCCCTGATATTCAGCGACAAACGGCCGACCCCCAGACAGGGCAAGGGGTTGCACCAGATCGAGGCTAAACCCGGGCCCCCATTCAGGTTTTTCCTACCCTACACTGGGTAAATGACTGAAGCTGAAACCCGAGCTGAACCCCTGCTCCCCCGCATCTGGGTGGACGCAGACGCCTGCCCCGTCGTCATTCGCGACATCCTGTTCCGCGCAGCTGAACGGGTCGGGGTGGAACTGACCCTGGTCGCCAACCAGTGGATCCGCACCCCACCCTCGCGCTGGCTGCGCTCGATCCAGGTGCCGCAGGGACTGGACGTGGCCGACAGCGCCATTGTCGAACGGGTGGCCGCCGGCGACCTGGTGGTCACCCAGGACATCCCGCTGGCCGCCCTGGTGCTGGAGAAGAAGGGGGTGGCCCTGAACCCGCGTGGCCAGCTGTACACCCCCAACAACATGGCCGAGCGGCTGTCGATGCGCAATTTCATGGAAGAGCTGCGTGGCTCGGGCGTGCAGACTGGTGGACCACCGCCGCTCGGCGCGCGCGACCGCCAGCTGTTCGCTGCCGAGCTGGACCGCTGGCTGGCGCGCCGCCCGAACAGGTGAGTCCAGCTGTACCTCAGCCGGAAACGCTCAAGGTGCGCGCACTGCGGAAGCTGCGCCGCTGGCCCGTCAGCGGATCATCAAAGGCCAGTGCCTGCGCCAGCAGCTGCAACGGCGGCTCGCCCTCACCCTGCGGCCGGTCCTGCAGCTGCGGGTAGAACCCGTCGCCCAGGATCGGCGCGCCGAGCGCAGCCATATGGACGCGCAGCTGATGCTTGCGTCCGGATTCCGGCACAAGCCGGTAGCGCCAGACCGGGCCGTGCGCATCGATGACCTCGATACGGGTCCGCGCATTCGGTTCGCCGGGACCTTCGACCATACGGAAGAACGGCTCCCCTGGCTGCAGCCGGCTGTGCCGCTCCAGCGGAAACCGCAGATCGGGCAAGGCCTGTGCCAGCGCCTCGTAAGTCTTCTCGATGCGGCGCTCACGGAACAGGCGCTGGTAGGCGTCGCGCGTCTCCGGCCGGGTGGAGAACAACACCAGGCCGGCCGTCAGCCGGTCCAGCCGATGCAACGGCACCAGCTCGGTGTTGCCGGTGCGCTCGATCAGGCGCGCCAACAGGGTTTCGCGCACGAAGGCACCGGCAGGCGCGGTCGGCAGGAAGTGCGGTTTGTCAGCCACCAGCAGGTGCGCGTCGTGATGCAGGATGGTCTCCACGACGGGAATCACCGGCTCGTCAGCCACTTCACGGAAGTAGCGGATCTCCAGCCCCACCTGCCACGGCATGTCCGCTGCCAGCGCCCTGCCCTGCGCGTCCTGCACCCGGCCTCGCGCGAAGCGACTCTCCCATTGCAACCGATCGATGCGCGGGAAGCGCGCGCACAGCCCCTCCAGCAGGGAAACCCAGTTACCGGGCGGCAGCTGCAGTCGACTGGGCGTGGTCATGGCGTGGTCGCGATGCCGAAGATCTGCAGGCGGCACGGACGTGAACGGGACATACGACAGGGCAAGCCGGAAGAATCAGGACGGCCAGCGTGCCACCGATCACGCCCTGCCGACACCCCCATACCGGACACCCCCGGGGCAAACCTCTATCATTGACGGTCTTTACCCCTCTGGATCTTCATGGCCCTCACCG
This sequence comes from Stenotrophomonas sp. 14P6.2.3, assembly GCF_057799055.1. NCBI lineage: Bacteria > Pseudomonadati > Pseudomonadota > Gammaproteobacteria > Lysobacterales > Lysobacteraceae > Stenotrophomonas > Stenotrophomonas sp. 14P6.2.3. Next base: position 18,579 of record NZ_JBYOLA010000004.1, on the reverse strand, counting down.
CCACCATCCGCAAGGCCGAACTGCAGATCAGCGACATGGATCGCGGCTACTACGCGACCCACAACCTGACCCTGGCCCAGCATCCGTCTGAAACCGACGAACGCCTGATGGTGCGCCTGCTCGCCTTCGCGCTGAACGCTGGCGACCGCCTGGAGTTCGGCCGCGGCCTGAGCACCGATGACGAGCCGGACCTGTGGGAACACGACTACACCGGCGACATCCTGCAGTGGATCGACCTCGGCCATCCGGACGAGTCGCGCATCCGCAAGGCCAGCAACCGCAGCCGACAGGTGCAGGTGGTCAACTACGGTGGCAATGCGTCGGACATCTGGTGGCAGAAACAGGGCAAGGGCCTGGCCCGCTTCGACAACCTGTCGGTGGTTGACCTGGACGGCGGATTCGTCGACCTGTGGGGCCAGCAGATCCAGCGTGCGATGCGCTGGAGCGTGCTGATCCAGGACGCCGAAGTGCAACTGCTCAACGATCAGATGCAGCTGGACGTGATCCCCAACTGGCGCAAGCGCGCCAAGGCATGAGCACGATCCGCTGCGACGTGCTGGTGATCGGTGCCGGCGCAGCCGGGCTGATGACCGCGATCACGGCGGGCCAGCGAGGCCGGCATGTGCAGGTGATCGACCACGCCAACAAGATCGGCAAGAAGATCCTGATGTCCGGCGGTGGCCGCTGCAACTTCACCAACACCGGCACCACCCCGGCCAACTTCCTGTCGGCCAATCCGCATTTCTGCAAGTCGGCGCTGGCGCGTTACTCGCCCTACCACTTCATCGAGATGGTCGAGCGCCACGGCATCGCCTATCACGAAAAAGAGCTGGGCCAGCTGTTCTGCGATGTCTCGTCCAAGCAGATCGTGAAGATGCTGGTGGACGAGTGCCAGCAGGCCGGCGTGCAGATCCGCACGCAGTGCAGCGTGGAGCGCATCGAGCACGGCACTGACGGCTTCCGCGTGCACACCACGCACGGCCTGTTCCATTGCGCCTCGCTGGTGGTCGCCACCGGCGGCCTGTCCATTCCCAGCCTCGGTGCAACCGGGTTCGGCTATGAGATCGCGCGCCAGTTCGGCCACCAGTTGCTGCCGACGCGCGCCGGCCTGGTGCCGTTGACACTCAGCGGCACCCACCAGGAGCGCCTGGCCGAGCTCAGCGGCGTCGCCCTGCCGGTCGAGGCGAGCTGCAACGGCACCAGCTTCCGCAACTTCATGCTGCTGACCCATCGTGGCGTCAGTGGCCCGGCCATCCTGCAGATTTCCTCGTTCTGGCAACCCGGTGACGCGGTGTCGCTGGATCTGCTGCCCGGCCAGGATGCCGCCGGATGGCTGCGCCAGATGAAGCGCGAACGCCCCGCCGCGGAACTGCGTACAGTGCTGGGCGATGTGCTGCCCAAACGACTGGCGCAGCGCCTGTGCGAGCACTGGCTGCCCGACCGCCCGGTGCGCCAGCTGGACGAGCCGGACCTGCGCAAGGCAGCACAGGTGCTTTCAGCATTCCCGCTGGTGGCCAGCGGCACCGAGGGCTACCGCACCGCCGAAGTCACCCTTGGCGGTATCGACACCAACGAAGTCTCTTCGTCAACGCTGGAATCCAAGCGCGTGCCCGGCCTGCATTTCGTCGGCGAGGTGCTGGACGTGACCGGCTGGCTGGGCGGCTACAACTTCCAGTGGGCCTGGGCCAGCGGGCACGCAGCCGGCTGCGTGGTGTGAACCGCATCGCCGTTCCGGGCACGCAAGCGTTGCGCGCATGGACGCGCCGCCACGCATCGTGTATCTAGATTTGCAGATTGGGGAGCAGTGCATGCAGAACGCGAACGACATCACCATCCGCCTGCTGATCGTCGATGACAGCGGCGAGAACGCCGAAGCCATCGTCAGCACCCTGCGCAACAGCGGCATCGCCGTGCGCCCATGGCGCCCGCAGGACTCGGCCGAGCTGTCGCAGGTACTGGCCAGCCAGGCGATCGACCTGGTGCTGGCGGCGCCCTCGCAGAGCATCCCGCTGCCACTGGTGGCCCAGCACATCGCCGCCAGCGGCAAGGACATCCCGCTGGTGCTGCTGGCCGAGCGCATCGACGAGGACGAACTGGTACAGGCCAGCAGCAACGGGGTTCGCGCCCTCGCCCTGCGCCAGCGCGCCGAACACCTGCTGGCGGTGGTCCGCGACCAGTGGGTCGACCTGCAGGCACGCCGCGGCCTGCGCCGGATCGAAGCGCAGATGCGCGAGACCGAGCGTCGCTGCGACGCGCTGATCGCCTCGTCGCGTGAACCGATTGCCTATGTCCACGAAGGCATGCACATCCGCGCCAACGATGCCTACCTGGAGATGTTCGGTTACGAGGATTTCGAGGAGGTCGAAGGCATCTCGCTGCTGGACATGGTCGCCGCCCAGCACGTGGATGATTTCAAGCAGCTGCTGAAGTCACTCAGCCGCGGCGAAGCGCCACCACCGCAGTACCAGCTCGACGCCCGCCACCAGGACGGCAACGCTTTCCCGGCGACGATGGAGTTCACCGCAGCCACCTACGAGGGCGAATCCTGCCTGCAGGTGGTGTTCCGCCGGCGCATGGAATTCGACCCGGAGCTGGCACGCGAGGTCGAAGACCTGCGCCAGCGCGACCAGGTCACCGGCCTGCTCAACCGCCCGACCTTCATGCTGCAGGTCGAGGACGCGGTTGCACAGGCCGGGCGCAGCGAGGGGCAGTTCGGCCTGCTGATGGTCGAACCGGATCATTACGCGCGCCTGATCCCCGATATTGGACTGGCCTCGGCCGACGCCCTGATCGGCGCCCTCGCCGCCTTGCTGGCCGAGGTCGTTGGCGAGGATGCGCAACTGGCCCGCTTCGGCGAACACAGTTTCGCCGTGCTGCAGTCCGGTCCCTATGCACAGACCGTGGCACTGGCCGAGCGAATCCGCGAAGCCTACGCCGCGCACGTCTTCAGCATCGGCGCGCGCTCGGCCACGGTGACCGTCAGCATTGGCGGGGTGCAGGTGGGCGAGAAGATCGCCAGCATCGGCCAGGTGCTGGCGCGCGCCAGTGAATGTACACAGGCCGCTGCCGCGCTCGGCAATACCTGCCGCATCTTCGACCCGGCCGCTGTCGATCGCGTAGAAGAAGAGCGCGTGCAGCGCTGGGTCGCGCGTATCCGCGAGGCCTTGGCAGGCGATGGCTTCCAGCTGCATTACCAGCCGGTGCTGAACCTGCAGGGCGAGTCGCTGGAGCTGTATGAAGCCTACCTGCGGCTGGAACACAACGGAGAGTTGCTGAGCCCGACCGCCTTCCTCGGCATTGCCGAAGAACACGGCCTGCTGGCGGACATCAACCGCTGGGTCGTCTCGCAGGCGATCGCGGTACTGGGCGCGCGTGCGCGCGAGGGTCATCCGACGCAGATGCTGGTGAAGGTCACGCCGGAATCGTTCGACGATCCGAAGATGATCGCCACGCTGCGCCAGCAATTGCAGGCACACGGCGTACCGGGCGAACGCCTGTGGCTGCATGCGCCGGAGTCAAAGGTATTCACGCACCTGCGCAGCGCCCAGCAGTTCCTGGCGGAAGTGGCACCGCTCGGCTGCCGGATCGGTCTGGAGCAGTTCGGCTCGGGCCTCGATTCGTTCCAGCTGCTGGCCCACTTCCAGCCGCAGTTCCTCAAGCTTGATCGCGGCTTCACCAGCGACCTGGCCGCCACCCGCGAGAACATTGACCGGGTCAGCCAGATCACCGCACGCGCGCAGGAAGCCGGCATCCGCACCATGGCCGAGTTCGTCAGCGACGCCAACTCGATGACACTGCTGTTCAGTGCCGGCGTGGATTACGTGCAGGGCGATTTCGTCGGCCCTGCAGCGCCGGCGATGAACTTCGAGTTCGGCTGACGCCTCTCTGTAGAGCCGAGCCATGCTCGGCTGCAGGGTCCAAGCGAAGAGCAGCCGAGCATGGCTCGGCTCTACATAATCAAGAAGGCCGGCTTGCGCCGGCCTTTTTCAATCAGGTCAGATCGACCAGATTGGCGATCTTCACGTCCGGGTTGACGTCGGCTTCGTAGTCGACGCCTTCGACACCGAAACCGAACAGACGCAGGAAATCGGCCTTGTAGCCGGCCAGATCGCTGATCTCGTACAGGTTCTCGTTGGTCACCTGCGGCCACAGCGCCAGCACCTCACCCTGCACGTCGGCCGTCATTTCCTTGTAGTCGGCGCGCAGGCGACCTTCTTCATCGATCAGCGCGACGGTGTGGCCATCGCCGTCGACCAGATCGTGGCGCAGGCGATCGACCGCCACGCCATCGACCTTGGCGCCGTACAGAATGTCGTACAGCACGTCGAGCTGCTCGATGCAGCCTTCGTGGGTGCCCTTCGCCTTCATCACCTTGAACAGCAGCGACAGGTACAGCGGCATGGTCGGAATGGCCGAGCTGGCCTGGGTCACCACTGCCTTCAGCACCGACACGCGCGCATCGCCGCCGATCCTGGCCAGCTTCTCGCGCAGGCCCAGCACCTTGTCGTCCAGATCCTTCTTGGCGGCACCGATGGAGCCATTCCAGTAGATCGCCTGGGTGATCTCTTCGCCCACGTAGGTGAAGGCCGTGGTGGTGCAACCATTGGCCAGCACGCCGGCATCGGCCAGCGCGTCGATCCACATCTGCCAGTCCTCACCGCCCATCACCGCGACGGTGCCGGCGATTTCTTCCGGAGTCGCCGGCTGCAGGTGGGTTTCGGTCAGCACTTCCTTGTCGGTATCCAGACCACGCAGGGTGATCGGCTCGCCGATCGGCTTCAGCGTGGAGCTGATGATCTCACCGGTCTTGGGGTGCTTGCGGCGCGGCGCAGCCAGGCTGTAGACCACCTGATCGACCTGGCCGAGATCGGCTTTGATCATCTCGATGGTCTTCGCCTTCACCTCGTCGGAGAACGCATCGCCGTTGATGCTCTTGGCATACAGGCCTGCTTCGTCGGCGTACTTGTGGAACGCCGCGGAGTTGTACCAGCCCGCCGTGCCCGGCTTGGTTTCACTGCCCGGGCGCTCGAAGAAGATACCCAGGGTTGCAGCGCCACTACCGAAGGCTGCAGTGATGCGCGCGGCCAGGCCGTAGCCGGTCGAGGCGCCGATCACCAGCACGCGCTTGGGGCCGTTCTGGATCGGCGGGCGCGCACGGATGTAGTCGATCTGCTGCTTGACGGCGGCGTCGCAGCCGGTCGGGTGGGTGGTGACGCAGATGAAGCCGCGGACGCGCGGTTTGATGACCATGAAGACCTCGGGTTGGCAGATGCGGCGCACAGGGCGCTCAGCAGGAATACGGGCACGCGTGTGCGCGCGAACCGCAGGATCGTAGTGCGCAGGGGCCGATTGCACAACCGACGCTGCCGTAGGGTGGTGGTGTTCTGCAGGGTTGCACCCTGCACCTGCAGAGGCAACGACAACGGCCGAAGCAACGTCAAAAGCTGGGGTACTGAGGGATGGCGGGGTGGGTCCGGTTGCGGGGGACGCCGTAAATACGTCCCTGTAGGCTTGGCCGCGGCATCCATGCCGCGGACACCCCCGCAACCGGACCCACCCCGCCTTCGACAGTCTTCCGCGATCTGTCGGAACAGCTCTTGGGGTCAGATCCGTTTTCCGAAGGAAAACGGATCTGACCCCAGAATTGTTTCGATGTCTGACAGATTTCATCCACGCATGGCGTGGATCTACTGGCCGCCGGCCAACTGTCGAAGGCGGGGCACTGTGGGTTTGCGGGGTGTGAGCCGCATGGATGCGGCGACCAAGCCCCCATGGATGGGTTTACGGCGTCCCCGCAAACCCACAGTGCCCCGCCATCCCACGGAATGCCGCTCCGGCTTTTGACGTTGCCGTTGATTGCAGCAGGTGCAGGGCTGCAAGCCCTGTCAACAAAAAACCCCGCTTGCGCGGGGTTCTCTGTGTACTGCGTGCAGCAGAGGCTTACGGACGACGCTCCAGGGCTTCGATGTCCTTGGCCTTGGGCAGCAGATCCTGCTTGGTCACGCGCAGGGCACCCACGGTCAGCATCGGCACCGCGACCAGGATCGAGGACAGCACCACGATCACCGCACCGATCATGTGCGTCTCGGCCAGACCTTCCATCGAGCTGCCGCCGTACATGTACAGGGCCAGCGCGGACAGGAAGAACATCACCGCGGTGATCACCGTACGCGACAGCGTCTGGTTGATCGAACGGTTCAGCACTTCCATCGGCTCCACGCGCAGGCTGCGGAAGTTCTCGCGGACACGGTCGAACACCACGATGATGTCGTTGATCGCAAAACCCATCACCGACAGCAGGCCGGCCAGCACGGTCAGGTCGAACTCACGGCCGAGCAGCGACACGTAGGCCACCGTCACGATCAGGTCGAACATGGCCACGATGCTGGCGGTAACCGCGAACTTCCATTCGAAGCGCACCGCGATGTAGATCAGGAAGCCGGCCAGCATGAAGATGGTGGCGTACAGGCCATTCATCGCCAGGTCCTTGCCGATCTGCGGACCAACGAACTCGTTGCGCAGCACGGTGGCCTGGTTGTCCGCCGAAGAAACCGCCTTGACCACGGCCGCAGCAGTGGCCTTGTCCTCGGCAGAGGCGCCACCGGTACCCGGAGCATGTTCACCGTGCGGGGCCAGGCGGATCAGCAGGTCGGTGTTGCCACCGACGCTCTGTACCTGGGCGCCGTCGAAGCCGTTCTGCTCAAGCTTGCTGCGGACATCCTCGACGTCCACCGCGTGTTCGAAGCGGGCTTCGATCAGGGTGCCGCCGGTGAAGTCCAGAGCGTAGTTGAAGCCCTTGAAGCCGATGATGCCGATCGATGCCAGGAACACGATGATCGTGACGACCATCGCGACATGGCGCCAGCGCATGAAGTCGATCTTGGTATCGTTCGGGAGGATGTGCAGCGGAAACAGTTTCATGTGCGTGTCGTCCCGTCAGATGGCCACGTTCTGGAGCTTCTTGCGACGGCCGTAGATCAGCGTCGCCAGTGCACGCGATACGGTGATCGCGGTGAACATGGAAGCGAAAATACCGATGATCATGGTCAGCGCGAAGCCCTTCAGCGGACCGGTACCGAATGCGAACAGCGCCACACCGACGATCAGGCCGGTCAGGTTGGCGTCGAGGATGGTGCCCGATGCCCGCTCGTAACCGGTCACGATCGCGGTCTTGCCCGGCACGCCGGCACGCAGCTCTTCACGGATACGTTCGTTGATCAGCACGTTGGCGTCGACCGACAGGCCGACCGACAACGCCAGGCCGGCAAAGCCCGGCAGGGTCATGGTCGCGCCGAACAGCGACATCACCGCCACCACGATCAACAGGTTGAACAGCATCGCGACCGAGGTGATCAGGCCGAACATGCGGTAGTAGATGGTGAAGAACACCAGGGTGAACATGAACGCGTAGACCACCGCGGTGATGCCGTTCTTGACGTTCTCCGCGCCCAGGCTCGGGCCGACCACGCGCTCTTCAACAAAGTCCATCGGCGCGGCCAGCGAGCCCGACTTCAGCAGCTTGGCCAGGTCTTCGGCTTCCTTCTTCTGCAGACCGGTGGTCTGGAAGTTCTTGCCGAACACGCCGTTGATGTTGGCCACCGAGATCACTTCCTCGTTGACCTTGAAGCCACGCACTTCCTGGCCGTCAACCACGGTCACGGTCGGCACGCGCTCGGTGTACACCACCGCCATCGGCTTGTTCACGTTGGCGCTGGTGAAGTCGAACATGCGCTGGCCACCGACATTGTTCAGCGTCACGCTGACTGCCGGGGTGCCACTGGTGGAGTCGGTCACCGCCTGCGCGGCCACCATCTGGTCACCGGTGACGATCACGCGCTTGTTCAGCAGCACCGGACCGCCGTTGTCACGGCGCTGGTAGACCTTGGCTTCCGGCGGGATACGACCCGACGCGATGGCGTCCTGCGCGTTGCCATCCACAACCGCCCGATATTCCAGGGTGGCGGTGGCACCGATCATGCGCTTGGCTTCGGCCGTGTCCTGCACGCCCGGCAGCTGCACCACCACGCGGTCGGCGCCCTGGCGCTGGATGATCGGCTCGGACACGCCGAGCTGGTTCACGCGGTTGCGCAGGGTGTTGATGTTCTGCTCGATGGCGCCGTTGGCGATCTGCGCGATCTCGGCTTCCGGAATGGAGACCGTGATGCGGTTGCCGCTGACGTCGTAGCCGAGCGTCGGCTGCGCCTTGGCCAGCGCGGCGCGCGCACGGGTACCGGCATCTTCGCCGGCCGACGGGCTCAGGTTGGCGACGATGGTGTTGTCGGCACGACGCTCCACCGACTGGTAGGCGATGCGCGCATCACGCAGGGTGCTGCGCACGTCTTCGGTGTAGGCATCCAGGCGCTTGTCCAGCGCGGCCTTCTGGTCGACCTGCAGCACGAAGTGCACGCCGCCCTGCAGGTCCAGGCCCAGCACCATCGGGCGACCGCCGAGCTTGGCCAGCCAGTCCGGCACGGTCGAGGCCAGGTTCAGGGCCACCGTGTAGTTCTCGCCCACGCTGTCACGCAGCGCATCGCTGGCAGCGGACTGCGACTTCAGGTCCGACAGGCGGACGATCAGGCTGTCCCCTTCCTTCTCTGCGCCGAGCGTGGTGACACCGGCCTTCTTCAGATCGGCCAGCACACGGTCACGCAGCGCATCGTCGACCTGGCCGCCACGGTTGGCGGTGATCTGGATGGCCGGGTCCTTCTGGTAGATGTTGGGCAGTGCGTACAGCGCGCTGAGCGCCAGTACGATCACGATGACGACGTACTTCCAGCGTGGAAATTCGAGCATTGCTTGGGTCCCGCGCGGCGCCATCCCCGGCGCCGCGGTTGTGCTTCAGAAAGGGAGTGGCTTACTTGGCCGAATCCAGGGTGCCGGTCGGCAGCACGCTACCGACAGCGCCCTTCTGCACGCGGATGCGCACGTTCTCGGCCACTTCGACGGTGACGAAGTTGTCGCCGATATCGGTGACCTTGCCGGCGATGCCGCCGTTGGTCAGCACTTCGTCGCCGCGCTTGATCTTCTCCAGCATGGCCTTGTGCTCCTTCTGCCGCTTCATCTGCGGGCGGATCATCAGGAAGTACATGATGGCGATCAGGATGATCGGGAACAGCAGCGTGGTCAGGCCCATGCCCTGCGGTTGGCCGCCGGCGGCCTGGGCGTGGGCGGCGGGAATCAGGAAGGCAAGCAGGTTCATCGTTGGTCCTTTGGTTGGGCGGCGCTTCGGCCGTTTCACGGGCACGAGGTGTCGACCGCGGATCTGGGTCAGCCTTGAAGTATGCCACGGCCCCGGGCATTCGTCCTTGGGCCGTTTGGCAGGGGGTGCTGCGGGTTTACAGGGGCGGCGCTACCGCCCCGCGTGCTGCGTAGAAGGACTCGCGGAAGGCCAGGAAGGTTCCCGCCTCGATGGCCGCGCGGATGTCGGCCATGAGTTTTTCGTAATAGAAGAGGTTGTGCTGGGTGCCCAGCATCGGCGCCAGCATCTCGTTGCAGCGGTCCAGATGACGCAGGTACGAGCGGGTATAGCCGCCGGCGCAGGCCACGCAGCCACAGCCCGGCTCGATCGGGTCCATGTCCCGCGCGTACTGTGAATTGCGGATGCGAACGGTGCCGAACGAGGTGAAATAGTGGCCGTTGCGCGCATTCCGGGTCGGCATCACGCAATCGAACATGTCCACGCCACGTGCGACACCCTCGACCAGGTCCTCGGGGCGGCCCACGCCCATCAGGTAGCGCGGCCGGTCGGCGGGCAGCTCGGGGTCCAGATGGTCGAGCATGGCGTTGCGCTCGTCTTCCGGCTCACCCACGGCCAGGCCGCCGATGGCATAGCCGTCGAAGCCGATCCCCTGCAGGGCCTCGGCCGAACGGCTGCGCAGATCGGTGTGCACCCCGCCCTGGACAATGCCGAACAGGGCCGCGTCATTGCCGAGCTCGTCATGCGCGTTGCGGCTGCGCTGGGCCCAGCGCAGGCTCAGCTCCATCGAGCGGCGGGCGACGTCCTCGGTGGCCGGGTACGGCGTGCACTCGTCGAAGATCATCACCACGTCCGAATCGAGCACCTTCTGGATCTTCATGCTCTCTTCCGGGCCCAGGAACACCCGGGCACCGTCGGTCGGTGAGGCGAAGGTCACGCCCTGCTCGGTGATCTTGCGGCGGTGGGCCAGCGAGAACACCTGGAAGCCGCCGGAGTCGGTCAGGATCGGGCCATCCCAGCGGCAGAAGCCGTGCAGGCCGCCATGGTCGGCGATGATGTCCAGGCCCGGGCGCAGGTACAGGTGGAACGTGTTGCCAAGGATGATCTCGGCGCCCAGTGCCCGCACCTGGTCCGGCAGGATGCCCTTGACCGAGCCATAGGTCCCCACCGGCATGAAGGCCGGCGTTTCCACCGTGCCACGCGGGAAGGTCAGGCGGCCACGGCGGGCGCGGCCATCACGGGTCTGGAGCTGGAACTGCAATCGGGACATGGAGCGGTCGTTCGGGCAAATAGTCGCCCATTGTCTCTCAAAACTAGGCCGGTCGCCCATTCAGGCCTGAACGCACCGGCCCGTGGGGCATGCGCGGCCGTACACCTGTCGCATCCGGCCTTGGCTACGTTCTCCCGTCACCCCAGGATGGACGGACAGATTGCGCAGCACCCGCTTCACCCTGCCCTCCCCCCTCTTGCCAGGAAGTCCTGCCCCGATGTTGAAAAACGAGCACTCAGTGCTGGAAAGAGCCCTTGGAGGGAAAATCGAGCAAAGATCTGATCGAACCGCCCCAGGCACCAACCCTGTGGCCGGCGTGGAATTTGTCTACTACGAAGACTACGAAACGAGCTGTGCTGCAAGTCAGTTCGAGGAGCTAATGGACTCTGCTGGAGAGGTCACCGTCAGCAGCGGTGGCATCGTATCGGACAGCTGCCGGATAGTTGCACCGAACGACCAGTGTTTCCGAGCCCTGTCCTTCCACGGCGATCTGGATGCATGGCGAGCGGCGGTAGAAGTCGGGGCAAGGACGCTGGGCCTTCGTCTAGCTCGCATTGAAGGTGACCACCTGATGATCTCGGATGGCCAGTCCGTCCCATTGAGCGAATGCAAGTTGGATTTCGGCTGAGCCAGTCCGGCGGAACCAACCCACGGCCAGGCTTATTCACGCACGGCGTGGGTTGGCTGACTCGGCGAGGGATTCATCCACGCATGGCGTGGATCTACTGATTCCAGCGGCAGCGGATCCACGCCATGCGTGGCTCCCCCCTCAGGCACCGCAAGCGGGGGTTGGCGCCTCACCCCGCCTGCGGGAACAGCAGCATCGCGTCGCCGTAGCTGAAGAAGCGATAACGCTGCTCGATCGCGTGCTGGTAGGCCTCGAACACCCGCTCCTTACCGGCGAAGGCCGAGATCATCATCAGCAGCGTGCTTTCCGGCAGGTGGAAGTTGGTCACCATCGCGTCGACGCTGCGGATCCGGTAGCCCGGGGTGATGAAGATCTGCGTTTCGCCGGCGAACGGCAGCAGTTCGCCATCGCGCATCGCGCTTTCCAGCGCGCGCACCACGGTCGTGCCGACGCCGATCACCCGGCCGCCAGCCGCACGTGTGCGTCGCACCTGCTGCACCAACTCTGCGCCCACGTTCAGCCACTCGCGGTGCATCACGTGGTCCTTCAGGTCGTCGGCGCGCACCGGCTGGAAGGTGCCCGCGCCCACGTGCAGGGTGACGTGGCCGAAATCCACGCCCTTGTCCTTCAGTGCCGCCAGCAGCGCTTCGTCGAAGTGCAGGCCTGCAGTCGGCGCCGCCACTGCGCCCACTTCGCGCGCGAACACGGTCTGGTAGCGCTCGCGATCATCCACGCCCGGCTCGCGCTGGATGTAGGGCGGCAACGGCAGCCGCCCGGCGTGCAGCAGCCACTGTTCCAGCGACTCCGGCACGTGGAACTGCAGCACATAGAACTCGCCGTCGCGGCCCAGCACCTCGGCTTCGCCACCGGCATCCAGGGCGATGCGGCTGCCGGCCTTCGGCGACTTGCTGGCACCCACCTGGGCCCGCGCCTGCTGGCCGCCGAGCAGGCGCTCGATCAGGATCTCCACGCGGCCACCGCTGGCCTTCTGCCCGAACAGGCGCGCCGGGATCACCCGGGTGTCGTTGAACACCAGCAGGTCGCCCGGTTGCAGCAGCGATGGCAGGTCACGCACCTGCAGGTCGGTGAAGGCAGCCGGTGCCTGCGGCACCAGCAGCAGACGGCTCGCCGAGCGTTCGGCCAAGGGGGCCTGGGCGATCAGTTCGGCCGGCAGGTCGTAATGGAAATCGGACTTCTTCAAGGCAGTGGACGGCAACAGGTCGACAATGGCGCGCATTGTACGTCCAGCGTCTGCGAGCCGGCACGACCGAGCCCGAACGTCGCGCAAAATGCTGCTATGCAGCAGTCTTTTGCGGGGTTATCGCGCAAAAAAACAAGTGCTAGCATCGACGAGGAAGTCCGCTGCACGAGCCCGCCCCAAGCGCGCGTAAAGACGCGCTTTTTGCTTTTGAAGGCCCGTGCGACCCAACGTTTCAGGAGATCTGCAATGAGCTTCATCGAACGCCTCGCCCCCCTCCGCGCCCAGCCCGGCACCCGCCTCACCAACGGCCTGGATGACGCAACCCTGACCGCCCTCGCCGCCAACCATCCGCAACTGGTTGCCGCAGTCGATGCCGCTGCTGCCGAATTCGCGCGCGTGCAGGCCGAGCTGGGGCCGCTGCTGGCACAGGATGAGCAGGCGCAGATCGATGCCATGCAGGACGGCTTCGTCAATTTCTACGCCGATGATGCGGTGACCCCATACGTGGCGCTGGCCGCGCGCGGCCCGTGGGTGGTCACCCTGAAGGGCGCGGTGCTGTACGACGCCGGCGGCTACGGCATGCTCGGCTTCGGCCACACCCCCGATGCGGTCATGGAGGCAATGTCACGGCCGCAGGTGATGGCCAACATCATGACCCCCAGCCTGTCCCAGCAGCGCTTCATCACCGCGCTGCGGGCCGAGATCGGCCACCGTCGTGGCGGCTGTCCGTTCACGCGCTTCATGTGCCTGAATTCCGGTTCGGAAGCGGTTGGCCTGGCCGCGCGCATCGCCGACGTCAACGCCAAGCTGCAGACCGACCCGGGCGCCCGCCACGCCGGTGCGGCAATCAAGCGCGTGGTCATCAAGGGCAGCTTCCACGGCCGTACCGACCGCCCGGCGCTGTATTCCGACTCCAGCCGCAAGACCTACATGCAGCACCTGGCCAGCTACCGTGGCGAGGAGTCGGTGATCACCGTCGCGCCGTACGACGAAGCCTGCCTGCGCAAGGTGTTCGAGGATGCCGCGCACAACAACTGGTTCATCGAAGCGGTGTTCCTGGAGCCGGTGATGGGCGAAGGCGACCCGGGCCGCTCCGTGCCGCCGGCGTTCTATGCGCTGGCCCGCGAACTGACCCGTGCCCACGGCAGCCTGCTGCTGCTGGACTCGATCCAGGCCGGCCTGCGCGCCCATGGCGTGCTGTCGGTGGTCGACTATCCGGGCTTCGAAGGCCTGGATGCGCCGGATATGGAAACCTATTCCAAGGCGCTGAACGCTGCACAGTATCCGCTGTCGGTGCTGGCAGTGACCGAGCACGCCGCACAGCTGTACCGCAAGGGCATCTACGGCAACACCATGACCAGCAACCCGCGTGCGCTGGACGTGGCCTGCGCCACCCTGGCCCAGCTGACCCCGCAGGTCCGCGCGGCGATCTCCGAGCGCGGTGCTGAGGCCGTGCGCAAGCTGGAGCAGCTGAAGAACGAGCTGGGCGGCCTGATCACCAAGGTGCAGGGCACCGGCCTGCTGTTCTCCTGCGAGCTGGCCCCGCAGTTCAAGTGCTATGGCGCCAATTCCACCGAGGAATGGCTGCGCCAGCACGGCATCAACGTGATCCACGGCGGCGAGAACTCGCTGCGCTTCACCCCGCACTTCGGCATGGACAGCAGCGAGCTGGACCTGCTGGTGGGCATGGTGGGCCGCGCGCTGCGTGAAGGGCCCCGCCGCGAGCAGGCTGCCGCTGCGTAACCCCAGACCCTCGTAGAGCCGGGCACTGCCCGGCTGAAGGCTGACGGGCTGGCGGTGATCTGAACGAAATGCCGCCGGGCATGGCCCGGCTCTACAGAGAACAACGGCGAGGCCTCATAATTGCCCGGACACCCCGCCCTGCGACCGGCTCCACTGGTCGACCGCGGGGCGTTTTCGTTTCCGGCCAAGACAGGAAGATCCATGAAGTCGATCTGTGTGTACTGCGGTTCCAACGCTGGCAGCAAGCCGGTCTACACCGAACGGGCCATTGCGCTGGGCGACCGCATCGCCCGCGACGGCATGCGCCTGGTGTACGGCGGCGGCAATGTCGGCCTGATGGGCACCGTGGCCAATGCCGTGCTCGCCGCCGGCGGTGAGGTCACCGGCGTGATTCCGCGCCAGCTGGCCGACTGGGAAGTGGCCCATCGTGGCCTGACCGAACTGGAGATCGTCGGTTCGATGCATGAGCGCAAGTCGCGCATGTTCGATCTGTCCGATGGCTTCGTCGCCCTGCCCGGCGGCTTCGGCACCATGGAAGAGATCTTCGAGATGCTGACCTGGCGCCAGCTCGGCATCGGCAACAAGCCCTGCGCGTTCCTCGACGTGGACGGCTTCTACGCACCGCTGATCGGCATGATCGATCGCATGGTGGAAGAGCGCTTCCTGCACCCCGAGCAGCGCCAGGACCTGTGGTACGGCTCGGACATCGAAGAGATGCTGGCCTGGATGAAGAACTACCAGCCGGCCCAGGCCTCGAAGTGGATCGACGAGAAGCGCCGCGCGGCGCTGCGTTGAAGACTGCGTGCGCGGTGGCTCAGGCCGCCGCGCGCGTCCACGGTGCCGGCCGGCCCAGCAGGTAACCCTGGCCGTAGTCGCAGCCGAGCTCAAACAGCGTGTCACGCTGCGCCTCGGTCTCGATGCCTTCGCCGATCGTCTCGATGCCCAGCGTGCGGGCCAGTGACAGCACGCCCTCCACCAGCGCGCGCGTACTCTGCGCCTCCGGCCCGTGCAGGCCGGCAATGAAGCTCTGGTCGATCTTCAACGTGCTGATCGGGAAGCGGTGCAGGTAGGACAGCGCCGAGAAGCCGGTACCGAAATCGTCCAGCTGCACCTGGATGCCGCGTTCGCGCAGGCCCTTGAGGATGTGCAGCGTATGCGGACCATCGTCGAGCAGTGCAACCTCGGTGATTTCCAGGCGCAGCCGCTGTGGGTCCGCGTTGCACGCCTCCAGCAATCCATACAGCCGTCCGCTGAACTCGGCGGAGCGGAAATGCCGTGGCGACACGTTGACTGAAACATAGCCACGCCCGCCGTCGGCGAGGCCGGCAATGACCTGCTCGTAAATCAGCCAGTCGACCTGTTCGATCAGGCCACTTTCCTCGCCCAGTTCCAGAAACGCGCCCGGCAGCAGCAGGCCGCGGCGCTCATGCTTCCAGCGCAGCAGGGCCTCGTGGCCAACCACTTCGCCATCGGACAAGCGCACGATCGGCTGGTAGAACGGCACGAAATCACGGTTGTTGATCGCCCGCCGCAGGTCAGCCTCAAGGTCCAGACTGCGCAGCGCCTGCTCGCGCATCTCCTCGTCGAAGATCGAGCAGCGGTCGTGGCCCTGCGCCTTGGCCCGGTACATCGCCGCATCAGCGTCGCGCAGCAGTTCTTCACCGGTGCGATAACGCGGGTTCCACAGGGCGATGCCCAGGCTGCCGGAGGGAAACAGCTCCCGACCGGCGATCCACATCGACTCCTGCAGTGCCAACAACAACCGCTGGCCGAAATCCAGCGCCTGCGCCAGCCCGTCCGGGCATTGCAGCAGCACGGCGAACTCATCGCCGCCCAAGCGCGCAACCACGTCGTTGTCACCCGCCATCGATACGATGCGCTTGGCCACTTCCACCAGCATGCGATCGCCGGCGGCGTGGCCGATGCTGTCGTTGACCAGCTTGAAGCGGTCAAGGTCCAGGAACAGCACCGCGAACACCGGGCCGCCTTCGCGCCGGGCCAGCGCGAGCGCATCCTGCAGCCTGTCCAGCAGGTGCAGGCGATTGGGCAGCCCGGTCAACGCGTCGTGCATGGCCTGGTGGGTGAGGCGCTGCTCGGCGCGCAGGCGTTCGCCGATCTGGCCCAGCAGCTTTTCGTTGACCTCGCCCAGTTCGCGGGTGCGCTCTTCCACCCGTTTTTCCAGCTCGGCATGCGCCGAGCGCAGGCGCTGCTGGTCGCGCTGGCGCGCAAGACCGGTGCCGATGTTCTGCGCGACGAAAATCAGCAGGCGCTGGTCATGCACACTGAAGGCGATCTGCTCGGTATAGCTCTGCACCACGATCGCGCCGACCACTTCGTCGTCGCGCAGCAGCGGCACACCGAGCCAGCACTGCGAACGTGCGCCGGATTCGCGCACCTCGCCGGTTTCCAGCAGCGCATCGATCTGTGCACGCGAGGCCAACAGGGGTCGCCGATGACGAACCACATATTCGGTCAGGCCGCGACTGAACGCGCGCGGTGCACGACTGGCGTTGTGCTCGTCTACCGAATAAACGAAATCCAGCCCATCGCCCTCGGCATTGACCAGCGCGATGTAGAAGTTGCGCGCATCCAGCAAGCGCCCGACCACCCCGTGCACCTGCCCGTAGAACTGCGCCAGGCTGTCGGCCGACATCGCCATCTCGGCAATGTTGTACAGCGCGGTCTGCAGCTGCTCTGCACGACGGCGCTCGGCCACTTCATCCTGCAGGCTGAGATTGGCGCGCTGCAGCTCCTGCGTGCGCCGTTCCACCTGCTGCTCCAGCCGCACCTGCGCCTGGCGGCGGTCCATGGCGGTCTGCACGTGCTGGGCAACAAAACCCAGCAGCGCCCGTTCGGCTTCGCCGTAGCGGTCGGCATGCTCGTAACTCTGCACCACGATCGCACCGCACACGCGGCCATCGCGCAGCATCGGCACGCCCAGCCAGTCCAGGCTTTCCGGGCCGCGCTGCGGGTCGTGCTCCTGGTCTACCCGCGCCAGCAGTTCGCGCGAAGGCCCGCTCAGTGGCCGGCCATGCCGCAGCAACGCCACGGTCAGGCTGCGCGGCATCTGGTCGATGTCGTAGCTCTGTGCAGGATCGGCAACGAAGTCATCGACCTGGTCGGCGAAGTACAGGAAGCGGATCTGCCGACGGGCATCGTCATACTCGACGATGTAGCAGTTCTGCGCATACATCAGCGTGCCCAGCACGCCATGCACGTGGCGCAGCATCTCGCCCATTTCCAGGTCGGCACCGGCCAGGTCGGCAATCTGGAACAAGGCCTGCTGCAACCGCTCGGCCTGTTCCAGCGCCTTGATCTGACCCGCCTGGCGGTCGCGCTGCAAGGCCAGCTCCATCGCCTGCCGGGCCAGCCCCCACCAGGCCGGAGAGGGTGTCGCCCCGCGCACCGACAGCAACAAGCGGGCGCCGTCGTACTCCCAGCCATGACGGCCCTCGGCATGGTCGGCCAACGGCTGCCAGACGTCCTCGCCGCCGCCACCGATCGGCCAACCGCCCTGCCCGCTGCCGAGCTGCGGATCGTCCCAACCGACGCGCACGACCGCCGTTTCCGGCAGCAGCGCATGAAGCGCGCGCACCAGCGCCGCGCTCAGCACAGGCTCGTTGTGTGACGCTTCCAGCGCGCGGTCGGCTTCGGTGGACAAATGACGTTCTCTTGGCGCCGCCTGAGCGCCGCCTCCCCTGAATTACCGAGCATAACGCGCCACCCGGGGGGCAATGGAAGCCCGGTAACCCCGAAACGTGCCGTCGGGCGTTTTTCCTGTCGATCCTCTCCTGATTCCCGCCGTGACCGTCGCCCTGTCCCACGCCATCGCCGGCTATGCGCCACCGCCTGCAGGGCTTACCCTGTACGGCGTGGATGCCAGCGCCCTGCCAACCGATGAAGCCTTGATGCTGGCCTGGGCCGCCGGTGACGTGCACGCGTTCGAAAGCCTGTATGCACGTCATCGCAAGCGCCTGTTCGGCTTCCTGCTGCGGCAGCTGCGCGACACCGCGCTGGCCGAGGAGATGTTCCAGGACGTCTGGCAACGGGTGATCAGCGCACGGGCCGGCTGGCAGGCCGACGCGGCCTTCAGCACCTGGCTGTTCCGCATCGCCCACAACCGCCTGAACGACCACTGGCGCGCCGCCCGCCATCGCGCTGCTGCACCGGCCGATGCCGATCTGCGCCTGGCTGCGCTGGAGGATGGGCAGACCCCGGAAGCGGAACTGTCCGAATTCGAACAACGTCGCCGCATCCAACTGGCGATGGAAGAGCTGCCCGCAGAACAGCGTGAAGTGCTGCAGCTGCGGCTGGAACAGGAACTGAGCCTGGAGGAGATCGGCCAGATCACCGGCGTTGGCCGGGAAACCGTGAAATCGCGGCTGCGCTATGCGATGGACAAGCTGCGTGCGGGACTGAACGCATGAACCGAGACGATCCCCTGACCCCGGAAGAGCGCGAGCTGGCACGCCTGCTTGGGCGACGCGCCGAACAGGGCCCTCCGCCGGCGCTGGACGCCGCGATCCTGGCCGCTGCGCGTG